>JAVBUU010000165.1:0-7894 GCA_031555005.1 Opitutales bacterium
TTTGTGTTTCTTTTTTTTTTTTTATTAAATATAACTTTTTTTTTCTTTTTTTTCCCCCTCCCACCCCCCCCCCCCCAAACCCCGCAACTCGCTAAAAGTCGAACGCTTCCAAATGTTTTTACCGAGCACGGCAGCATGATGGCCGCAAATATCCTGCGGAGTCCGAAAGCCGTTCAAATGAGTATTTTTCTTGTCCGCGCCTTTGTGAAAATGCGCGATACAATACACGCCAATATGACAATTCTCAAACGGCTCGCCGAACTTGATAAGCGGTTCTGGGAACACGACGACATGATTCATGTGCTTATCGCCGAACTTCGAAACATGAAAAATCAATTACCGGCGGACGACGCCCCGCCGGCGAAATCGAAAAAAATCGGATTTCTCGCCGATAATTCGTAAACTTTAACAAAACACAAAAACACTTTCCCGCCATGGCCGTAAAAGTCCTCGAACGCAAACCGCTCACCTTGGCCGAGCGCACGTATATTCCGCAAATCATCGGCGGCCTGAAGGTCACGATCACGAATCTCCTGCGCCCCTGCGTCACGCTCGAATACCCGGAGCAACGCCCGGTGATTCCCGCCGGTTATCGCGGCGCGCCCACGCTCGTCAAAGACCCGTCCGGTCGCGAAAAATGCGTCTCGTGCCAGCTCTGCGACTTTGTTTGCCCGCCGAAAGCCATCCGCATCACGCCCGGCGAACTCCCGGCGGACGCGCCGAACGCGCACGTCGAAAAAGCGCCGAAGGAATTTGAGATAAACATGCTCCGGTGCATTTACTGCGGCATGTGCCAAGACGTTTGCCCGGAAGAAGCGATTGTGTTGCAAAAACCGTATTCGCTCACCGGCATGGCGCGCGAAAATTTCATTCACAACAAAGCGAAGCTCTACGAAATGGGCGGCACGCTGCCGGACGCGCATCACAAATGGGACAAAAAGAAAGACGCCGCCGAACACGCCGCGCACGCCGGCGGACATTGAGTGAAAAATAAAAACTGAAAGATAAAAAAATAAGTCCGACAAAATTCGCAGCCTTTTGCCGGTCATGACAAATTTCCGGCATCCGTTTTTTATCTTTCGGCTTTTATTTTCACTTCCGTCCGCCTCCCGCTCTCATGGAAAACGCCCCCGGCAACGCACTCGTCGAAAAAACGATTTCGATTCTCGAAAAACTTCGTGAACGCAAACCGCTCACGCACTGCCTCACGAATGAGGTCGTCAAAGACATCACGGCCAATGTTCTGCTCGCCGTCGGCGCATCGCCGGCAATGGTCGAGCATCCGGACGAATGCGAACAATTCGCCGGTTTTGCCGACGCGTTGCTCGTCAATCTCGGCACGTTAAAGGAACAACAAACCGACGCAATACGGCGCGCGGTCGCCGCGTATCGACGGAAAAACAAACCGTGGATTCTTGATCCCGTCGCCGTCGGCGCGCTCGCTTTTCGTACGACGTTTGCCCACGAATTACTCCGGCAACAACCGACGCTCATTCGCGGTAATGCCTCGGAGATCATCGCACTTGCCGGCGGCGTCTCGCAGGGGCGCGGCACGGATTCCGGTGACAGCACCGATGCGGCGCTCAATGCCGCGCGCCGGCTTGCCGAAAACTGCGCTTGCGTGGTGCTCGTGACCGGCGAAACCGATTACGCGACCGACGGAGCGCGCACGGCAAAATGCCGAAACGGGCACTTTTTGATGACGCGCGTTACCGGCGTCGGTTGCGCGCAAGGCGCGCTCGCTGCGGCGTGCGCGGCGGCGTCCGACGGCAATATTTTCGCGGCGGCGGTTGCAACCGCGACGATTTTGGCGATTGCCGGAGAAATCGCGGCAAAAGACGCGCCGCGACCGGGCAGTTTTCGCGGCGCGCTGCTCGACGAACTCGACCGGATCGACGCCGGCGTGATTCGGGAGTTTGCGAAAATCGAAGCAGTTTGACGCCTTAGTTTTAGCCGCAAAAGAACGTAAGGGACACAAAGCGTTTGTATTTGTTTTTTCAATACAACGGTCCTTCGATGCGGCGTCTTTTCATCTTTTCAGCTAAAACTTCCCGGCATTTATTTTAAAAAATTCATCGCGCCACCTGTATCCGGAAAGTAACGACAGATCATCGTCGCCGAGCATCCTTCTCGCCAAATAAAGTGCTTCGACCGAAGCCAGGCCGCCGAGCGGGTCTTCCGACATTTTGCTCACGCGCGGATACGCCGTTTCGATGCCTGCCGGCAAACTCCGGTAAACCGGCACGCCGTCGAGCCGGCGAACCAGCTTCGGCAACAAATGCCATGTGCTGTCCAAGAGCAACAGCGGTCTGCCGGCGTCCGCCGGCGATAAAACCGGCGCGTCCACGGCAAGCACGATAAAGCCTTCGGCATTAAAACGCATTTCGCCGCGAGCGACGAGAAATTCGATTTCCGTCCGACCGTGCAACGGCGTCAGACTGCATTTAGAAAGACGTTCGTGCGCATGACGGATGACGACGGTGCGGATTGCGAGCATGAGCAAAATTAAGAATTAAGATTTGAGAATTAAGAAGTCCGGAATCCGCTTCAAGCGCCGGCACGCCGGCGGCACCCTGAAAACGCACAAATTTCCCGGCATTTTTTCACTTCTTAATGTTTAAATCTTAATGCTTAATTCCGTTCATGCGTCGCATCATCCCCGTTTTCCCGCTCATACTGCTCGGACTGTTTTCCGGATGCGTCGAATACGTGCCGGAGCCGAAGGCAAGCGCCGACTACAATATCAGTCGAATCGGGCAAGGGCCCAATATCGTGCGCGCCGGCGAAAACCTGTTTCGAATCGCGGGCGTAAGCGGCACCGCATTACTTGAGCGGGACAACAGCGAAATGCCGACCCGTTCGCTGACAATCGAGATATCGACGTTGTTGGCCGGCGATCAACCGCCCGTTATGTTCCGCGTCTTAACGGCAAACGACCTCATCATCACTGCCGACGCCCGCATCAAAAATGCGTTCACGATCGCACGCCGCGCGAATCCCTCGAAGGCTCAAACATTCTCCGAGACGAGCCAAATTCTCTTTTTGCGCAAAAAGAACTCCGTCACAATAACGTTTAAACCCGAATTCCTCAGCCGATACATACCGGACGGCGGCGTCCTCACCTGGTGGCCGGAATCACGTTAAAAATGTTTTTTTGAAAAATAACTTGTCAACCGACATATCAGTCACAGCATCCGCCGCTCCTAAGAAACAACACCCATTTTTCAGCCATGTCCCGCATCTGCGTCATCACAGGAAAACGTCCCGTTAAAGGCCGTCGCATCACCCACAAAGGTCAAAGCAAGAAGAGCGGCGGTATCGGTCTTCAACTCGTGAAACAAACGAAACGCGTGTTTAAGCCGAACGTCCAACGCATTCGCGTGAAATTGCCCTCCGGCCAAGTAAAACGCCAATGGGTCTCCGTGAAGGCCATTAAAGCCGGCCTCGTGGAAAAGGCATAAGATTTTTATCTTAAAAAAAGCCGCTTCGGAAATTCGAAGCGGCTTTTTTTGCGTCCCGGAAAAACCGGCACCGGCAGAAATTATTTTTTATCCGAAAAATAACCGCGTTGCCGGTCGCTCACAGGCAGGCCGATTTTTTCCATGACGAGCAGCATGTCTTCCCAAACCATGCGTTTGGATTTGTTGGAATTGCTGCGCAACAAATACGACGGATGGTAAGTCGGCATCAGCGGAATGCCGTTAAAGGTTTGCCATTTTCCGTGGATTTTCCCGACCGTGCGCGCCGGATCCGCGCCGAGCAAGCCGTCGATGGCCGTGCCGCCGAGCGCGACGATAACCTTTGGTTTCACGATTTCGAGCTGCGCCAACAAATACGGGAGACAGAAATTCATTTCTTCGCCGGTCGGCGGGCGGTTGCCGTAGGGCGTGGGCATCTCCGGCCGCCAGTTCATAATGTTGCCGATGTAAACTTTTTCGCGCGAAAGCCCCATGGCGCCGATGATTTTCGTGAGCAGTTGGCCGGCGGGCCCGAGAAACGGCTCGCCCTGCTCTTCGTCCTCGGCTTCGGGCGCGTCACAGCAAAAAAAGATGTCGGCGTTCACGTCGCCCACGCCAAAAACGACTTTTTTGCCGGGTTTGACGTGCGCGTTGCACTCGGGGCACGCGAGCACCAAGTCGCGCAGCCAAGCGCGTTGCGTTTCGCGGTCGCCGGCCGGCAACGTGAATACCGGCGGCGGCGGAAGTTTCGGTTTTTCGGGTTCGGGAGCTTTTGCCGGTGCCGGCGCGGAATGCGCAAAATTTTCCGCCGGCAAAGAGGTTCGCTCCGGTTGCGCGGACGGAATTTGCGGCGGCGGAAGTTCTTTTTTTTCCGGTGCCGGCGAAACGGATTTTCCCCGTGCGGCGAGACGGCGCAGGGTGTCCAAATTTTCTTCGCTCACGGCAATGCGCGTCGTGCCTTCCCGTTTGAGGGAGGACAATTCTTCGCCGAGCATTTCCAGTAATTCGCGCACCATTCGACGGAGTTAAAATCTCAAATCCCGAAATTCCAAATCCCAAATAAAACACGAAAAATATTTTTTTTTATTTCCAAAAAATTTAATCGCGGGCTGCGCCGGAAACAAAAAACCGGCCCCGTTGCCGGTGCCGGTTTTTTGGAATCGTTTCCGATTTGAATTACGCGCCGACTTGGAAGCGGACGAAGCGCGAAATGATGACATTTTCGCCGGTCTTCGTGACGGTTTCCGTGATCAGGTCGTTAATCTTTTGGTCGGGATTCATGACGAACGGTTGCTCGAGCAAGCAGATTTCGCCGTAGAATTTTTCCATTTTGCCTTGGACGATTTTCTCAATCGCGGCAGCCGGTTTTCCGGCCATTTGCGCGGCGGCGATTTCCTTTTCTTTTTCGACGATGTCGGCGGGCACTTCTTCGCGCTTGATATAGCGCGGGTTAGCGGCGGCGATATGCATCGCGATTTTTTTCGCGAATTCTTGGAAGTTTTCGTTCTTCGCGACGAAATCGGATTCGCAGTTCACTTCAACAAGCACGCCGACTTTGGAGCCGTTGTGGATGTAGGATTGAACGATGCCTTCGGAAGCGTCGCGGCCGGCTTTTTTGTCGCGGGTCGCTGCGCCTTTTTTGCGGAGGATTTCCGCGGCGGCATCCATGTCGCCGTTGGTTTCGACGAGCGCGCCTTTGCAGTCCATGAGACCGGCGCCGGTGCGATTGCGGAGATCGTTAACTTGTTGTGCGGTAATTGCCATTTTTGTATTTTCCTTGGTTTGGCTTACGAAACGCCGGACTTATTCGGCGCTTTTGGCTTTGGCCGGTTTCGCGGCGCGGGTGCCGGCCGGTTTGCGGGCGCCGGTTTTGGCCTTCGGTTTGGCGGCGTCTTTGTCCGCGCCTTCTTCTTCGCCGCCGGCGAGAAGCGCCGGATCAATCGTCACTTCCGGTTGTTCGGCTTGTTCAACTTCCGCTTGGATCGGCGTGATGGTGCGACGAACGGTGCGTTCGGATTCGCGACGCGCGAGACCGGCTTGGATGGCTTCGCAAACGGTTTCAACGATGAGGCGAACGGACTTCACGGCGTCGTCGTTGCCGGGAATCGGGTAAGTGATTTTTGACGGGTCGGCATTCGTGTCAACGAGGCCGATCGACGGGATGCCGAGGCGCGAGGCTTCGTTGATCGCGATGGCTTCGTTTTTGGTGTCGATGACGAAAACGGCGCCCGGCAATGCGCGGACTTCGATCATGCCTTCAAAGTTGCGGTGCATACGCGCCATTTGGCGCTTGATGACGGCGGCTTCTTTTTTGTGCATTTTGGCGAGCGAACCGTCGGACTCCATGCGGAGGTATTTGCGGTATTTTTCGAGCGAGTTTTTGATCGTCGCGAAATTGGTGAGACCGCCGCCCATCCAGCGATTGACAGCAAAGGGCATGTTGCAGGTTTTGGCGGCTTCGCGCATCGTGTCTTGCGCTTGGCGCTTGGTGGCGATGAAGAGGATGTCTTTGCCGGAAGCAACGAGCTGCTCGACGAATGCCGTGGCGGCTTCGAGGCAAGCGTGTGTTTTTTCGAGGTCGATGATCGATACGCCGTTGCGGTGATCATAGACGAACGGGCGGGACTTCGGGTTCCAGCGGCGTTTTTGGTGTCCGAAATGGACGCCTGCGTCGAGGAGGTCTTTGACTGTGATATTCATATTATTAACGGGCTCCGTATTTCCGACTGCCGGTCGAAGGAAACCTTGGATCTTGTGGTTTTGTTTTGTTGATTTTTCCGCTCCGCGAACCGGCATTTGCGAAATCGGAAGCGGGCAGGAAAAGGATCGGGCTCGGCGCGGCAAGCGGTTTTTTTCAAAAAAACGCCGGCAACCGAACGCGCCGGCCGCCAATCTCCGGTGCATCGTTTTTCAACCGAATCGTATTTCCCATGGATAAACTCACGCCGGAACAACGCCGCAAGAACATGCAAGCAGTGCGATCGACGGGTTCGAAAATCGAAACTGCGCTCGCCGGTGCGCTTTTTGCCGCCGGTTTTCGTTACCGCAAAAACAACAAATCCGTTTTCGGCAAACCGGATCTGACCTTCAAAAAACTGAAAATCGCGATTTTCGCCGACAGTGAATTTTGGCACGGAAAAGATTGGGAGTCGCGCAAACGTGAGCACAAAACGAAGAAAAAATTCTGGCACGCGAAGATCGAGCGCAACATCGCCCGCGACAAGGAAGTGAACGCCGAACTGAAAAACCGGGGTTGGACCGTGCTTCGCTTTTGGGGAAAAGAAATTGAAAAGAACCTGCCTGCCTGCGTCGAAAAAATCGCGGCGCTCGTGAAGAAAAAAAACGAAATATCGCCGGCAAACCTGCTCCTTGCCGCGAGCGCGCCTCGTTCTGTCCGGAAAACGGCAATCAATCCAGGCTCCGGCGATCCCGGCGACAACCTTCAAATCGTCGATTCCGGACAATAACGGTTTGCGAAAATTCGGAAAAAACCTTCGGTCGATTCACACGCTTTCTCCAATGGACATCTCGAATCTGCGACAAGAATACACAAAGGCCGGTCTTGAAATCAATGACCTCGCGCCGACACCGGTCGAACAATTCGAGAAGTGGTTTAAGCAGGCGCTCGACGCGCAAATTCTTGAGCCGAACGCCATGAGCCTCGCAACGGTTTCGGCGGACGGCGTGCCGTCTTGCCGGACGGTTTTGCTCAAAGCCTACGATGCGCGCGGGTTTGTTTTTTACACGAATTACACGAGCGCGAAAGCACGGGAAATCGCGACAAACCCGCACGCCGCATTGCTGTTCCCCTGGCTCGGGCTCGAACGGCAGGTGCAGGTCGTCGGGCGTGTCGAAAAAGTGAGCACGGCGGAATCGCTCGCGTATTTTATGTCGCGCCCGATCGGCAGTCGGCTCGGTGCGTGGGTATCGCACCAAAGCAGCGTAATCTCGTCGCGCTCACTGTTGTTGAAAAAACTTGATGAAATGAAACGGAAATTCGCCAACGGCGAAATACCGTTGCCGGATTTTTGGGGCGGTTTTCGCGTGGTTCCGGAACGCGTAGAATTCTGGCAAGGCCGGCAAAACCGCTTGCACGACCGCTTTCTTTATTCGCCGGGCGATGTCGCCGGCACTTGGAAAACCGAGCGTCTCGCGCCGTAAGCGGCACAATTTTTTAAGCCTCCGGTATATTTTAAACCCGAACGGCAAATCACAAAAATTTCCGGCGAACCCGCCGGCGTTGTCATTTTGAATTCGACGTTCCCGGAATTTACAAAGGAGTTACGGAGGATTTAAAATTTCCGGGTCTTCCCGTTGCCGCCCGCGAAAGGACTTCGGGATTTCTGTTTCCGAAGCTTCCGATTTCTGCTTCCGTTCTCTCAAACATGAAGAAAATTGCGCTGAAATCCCAACGCCCTTATCGCGTTTTATCCGGC
>JAVBUU010000140.1:0-2981 GCA_031555005.1 Opitutales bacterium
TGCTGATGTTGTTCAACGCCGTGCTGCCGGAAGTCGCGATTTTCGGGCAAAAGGACGCGCAGCAAGTCGCCGTTTTGAAAAAAACGGTAAGCGATTTATTCGTGCCGGTGAACATCGTCGTCGCGCCGATTGTGCGGGAACACGACGGCCTCGCGATGAGTTCGCGCAACCGGTATTTGTCGCCGGAGCACCGGCAAATCGCGCCGCGCATTTTTGCGACGCTGCAAGCCGCGCAGAAAGCCGTTGCCGGCGGCGAGCGTTCGGCGGCGTGTATCCGGAAAATAATTACGGATCTTTTGGAAAAAACGCCGGAGTTCCGCGCGCAATACGTCGAGATTGTCGATGCCGGCACAATGAAACCGGCGGAAACGATTTCGCCCGGCAGCACGCTCGTCGCGGTCGCGGTTTATTTGGGCAACACGCGGTTGATCGATAATATAATCGTGTAGCGGTTACAAACGCGCCGGCGGTAAACGCAAAAAAACGCCGGCAATGTTCCGCCGGCGTTTTTTCAAAATAAAAATCGGTCTCTCGATTACGCTTTGATTTCCTTGTGAAGGGTGCGGCGTTTGAGCGACGGGTTGTATTTCATCTTTTCGACCTTCTCCTGCATGGTCTTTTTGTTGCGCGTGGACATGTAGCGCGACGGTTTTTTGCCTTCTTTGCGGGCTTCGGTGCACTCAAGCATTATGATATCTCTGGCCATGTTTTATTTTGTTAAGAGTCGTTGAAAAAGTTTTTGAGGGTCTGTCGGGTATGGTTTGCGCCCGCGTTGGCAACAAAAATTAAATTAAGAGTTAAGATTTAAGAAGTAAGAAACCGCGTCAGAACAAGCCTGCGTGCAGGCTCCGGCGATTCTTTCTTAATTCTTACTTCCTCTCACTCAGAGAACATCGGCAACGAGGTCTTCGACGCGGTATTTTATCAATTTCCGGCGAAGCAAATCCAAAGCGGCATTGACGGCCTGCGCACGCACGGCGCGGCGGTCGCCCTCGAACCGGCAGTGTTGCGCCCAGTCGCCCCGGGGCGAGCTGTAACCGATGTAAACGGTGCCTACCGGCGCGGTGTCCGTGCCGCCGCTCGGGCCGGCAACGCCCGTGATGCTGATGCCGTAATCGGTACCGAATTTTTCGGCCGCCGCCGCGGCAAGCGCAAGCGCACTTTCGGCGCTGACTTCGCCGTGCTGGCTCAGAATTTCGGCGGGAACGCCGAGAATTTCCTTCATTTCGGAAGAATACGTCACGGCACCGGCAACAAAGACCTTAGAAATCCCGGGGATTTCGGTAAGCATACCGGCAAGCAGCCCGCCGGTGCACGATTCCGCAACCCCGAGCGTTTTTTTCGCGGAGAGGAGTAATTCGGCGACGAGTTCGGCGAGCGTGCGATTGCCGGAGCAGACAAAATCTTCGCCGAGCGCGTCACGAATTTCCCGCACGATTTCCAGCAACCCGTCCGCGGAAACGCCGCTCGCGCCGGGCATCAGGCGCATATCGATCAGGCCGGCGTGATCGGCGGTAACAATTTTTATGCCGGCGCGGTTGATAATCGGCAATATTTTGTCCTGCGTCTCGGTTAAGCTTAATCCATAGGCAGTTACGCGAACCTCGGAGACGATCCCGTCGGTTTTTTTCACGCGCGGACGCAAGACCGGCAAAACATGTTTGAGAAAAATTTCCTCCGCTTCGATCGGATTGCCGGGAAGCATGACAAGAATCTGTTTCCCTTCGACATAAAGAATTCCCGGCGCGTTGCCGTTCGGATTCGGAAGCAATTCGGCTTTTTCCGGAAACCGGCCGCCCGTAATCCCGTTTTCGGCGCTGTGTTTGGCGAAACAACGCGCCACGATTTCCCGCGTATGGTCGTCAAACCGCGTCCCGAGCCCGCCGGTCAGGATAACCACATCCGAGGATTGCCACGAACGGCAAAATTCGCCGGCAAGTTCGCCGTCGTCATCGCGGACGACGATGTTTTTCTTCAAAAAGAGCCCGTTGCGCGCCAGCAGGTCGCCGAGCCGCCGCAGGTGTTCGTTTTCGCAAAGTCCGTCGACAATTTCGTCGCCCACATTAATAAGGACAATAACCGGAACAGCTTTTTCATGCGTTTGCATTGAGTAAAAAATTTTTTCAGTCAGGTATTCGAGGAACTCGAAAATGCAACCGCCGGAGGCCGATTTATCGTTAAAAGAAAAAGTGCGTCGATTGCCGCACGCGCCGGGCGTGTATTTGATGAAGGATCGCGGCGGCCAAATCATTTACGTCGGCAAGGCGAAGGATTTGAAAAACCGCGTGTCGTCGTATTTTCAAAAATCGCGCGGGCTGCCGCCGAAAATCGCCGTCATGGTGGATTTAATCGCGGATTTCGAATTTCGCACCGTGCGAAACGAAACCGAGGCGCTGCTGCTCGAAGGCCGGCTGATCAAGGAACGCCGGCCGAAATTCAACACGCTTTTCACCGACGACAAACAATTCGTCCGCGTGCGCGTCGATTTGCAGGCGGAATTGCCGACGTTCCGGCTCGTGCGGGCGCGCACCGGCGATGCCGCGCGCTACTTCGGCCCCTACCCGAACGGGTTTGAGGTCAAAAAAACGCTTTTGGAAATGCGCCGCCGGTTCGGTATTTTGCTCAACGACACGCGACCGGAGATTTTGGCGGACGGCCGCCGGCGGCTTTACGCCGACGCGCGCGCGGAGATTTTTTCCGGCACCAACGAAGTAACGGTCGACGAATACCGGCAGCGCGTCGCGGCGGCATGCGAATTCCTCGAAGGCCGCACAAAAGAACGCCTCGACGCGTTAAAAACAGAAATGAAATCAGCCGCCGGCCGGCATGATTACGAGCGTGCGGCGACGCTGCGCGATATGATCGCGGCGATTGAGGCGACGACGAAAAACGCGCGCCGGTTCGAGCGCGGCGAATTGCTGCCGGCACTCGATCACAAGGACGCGATTCGCGAATTGCAGCACGCGCTCGGCATGGCGGAC
>JAVBUU010000036.1:0-2761 GCA_031555005.1 Opitutales bacterium
GTCGATCAAATCAATCCGGCGAAAGCGGTGCCGGCGCTGCACAAGGCGTTTTTGGCGATGGGCGTTTTGACCGTTGTTTCGTCGGCGGTATTTTGGAAATTGCGCAACGACGACGGCAACAACGTGAGCAACCGGCAGAAACAAAAATCGCCGCCGGTTTGACGGGGGGGGGCCGTCTTTCAAAAAAAGCGCCTGCCCCGGCCTGCTTCGTTATAAAAAAGCGGACGATCAGCGGGAAATTTCCAATCGAGTGTCAGTGCCGGCGTCCGATTTTTCCGGCACAAGATGCCAGCGAATCTCGGTGGTTTTTTCCAAAAAATTCCGATCATGGCTGACCAGCAACATCGCGCACGGGCAGCCGGCAAGCGCGTCTTCGAGGCACAAAATGCTCGGCAAATCCATGTGATTCGTCGGCTCGTCCATGACAATGAGGTGCGGTCCGCGCACAATGCCCAGTGCGAGCAGCAGCTTTCGCACCTCGCCGGGGCTCGGCTGCCCGCTTTCCAACAAACGCGCCGGACGAGAGCCGAGCCGGCTGACGGTCGTCAGGACGCGCCCGAGTTCAAGCTCCGGCAATTTTTTGATTTCTTCGAGCAAAACGCGCGATTCTTCCGCCGTAACTTCCTGGGGAATGCAAACGAGTTTTTCCGCCGGCAGATTTAAATTTTTTAAAACGTGCCGCAACAGCGTGCTTTTCCCGGAACCGTTCGCGCCGGTGAGCGCGATGCGATCGGTTCCGCCCACGGCAAGTTCAGGAAAATGCAACCGGCGCGCGCCGGCGCCGAGCGGCAGACTTCCGGCCGGCAAACGTAACAAAAAATCGCGCGGCGAATATGATGCGCCGTCCACCCAAATCCCGGTCTCGTAACGTTTTTTTACGCGGATTTCGGCGCGCTCCGCCTCGACCTTTTGAACACGCTTGCCCATTTGCGACGCGAGTTTGTCGGCCCACGCGTCTTTGCCCGTGAGTTTTGCTCGATTGCGCGCGTCGCGTCCGTCGGGATCGTGCATCGGATTTTTGCGCCGGTTTGAACCGCGCGCGGCGGCGGATTTTTGCTCGGCGACAACGCGCCGGCGTTGCGCTTCTGCGCGCATTCGTACGGCGGCCTGCCGGAGCGTATCGCTCGCATCGGCGGCGGTTTTGTCGTCAATATCCTGCTGCGTGATAGCATCTGTGGCGTTGCCGGGACGCAGCACGGCGTCCGGCGGATCAAGCATGAGGCAGTTCGTGCAAAGCGCGTCGAGGAGTTCGCGATCGTGACTGACAAGGATCCCGATGCCCGAAAACTCTTTCAGCACGCCGAGCAACATTTCGCGAGCGCCGGAATCGATGTGATTTGCAGGCTCGTCGAGCGCAAGAATTTCAGGCTCCGTCCACAAGGCGACGGCGATTTGCGCGCGTTTGCGTTCACCGTGGCTGAGCGTCTCCCAGCGTTCAGGCCAATCATCGCCGATACGCAGGCGCGATTTCAAAACGCCGGAATCCGGTGCCCAAAGGAAATCTTCGAATTGTGCCGGCGGGTCGTCGGTACGTTGCACAACAACAGACGTCGTGCCGCGGCGTTGCACATTGCCGGCAGTCACTGAGAACGCTCCGGCAAGGATTTTCAACAAGGTTGTTTTGCCGGCGCCGTTTGCGCCGACGATACCGGTCCAACCGGCCGGGAATTGGACGGTTAATCCGGAAAAAAGCGGCGCGAGGGTGCCGGGATACGCAAACTCCGCGTCATTCAATGACAGCAATGCCGAAGCCATGATGTCGGAAAAATGTGTGTTCAGGTGTTGTTTTTGAAAACAAAAACCGCGCCGGAAATTCGGCGCGGTTTTTGTTTTCGGGAAGCTCCGGGTTTATGCTTCGCCGGCGGCCGGCTCTTCGGCGTCATCGCCGGCGGCTGCCTCAATGTCTTCGTCCGTGCGAACAACCTTGCACATGCCGACGATTTTTTCGCCGGCATCAAGATCCATGAGCTTAACGCCCGAAGCGGCACGACCGGTTTGACGGATTTCGCGGACGCGCGTGCGAATCGCCTGCCCGCTCTTCGTCAAAAGCATGACTTCGTCTTCGTCGCGCACGGCGAGCGCGCCGGCCACAAGCGCGCCGGCTTTTGTCTTAATCGCAATGGTGCCTTTGCCGCCGCGCGATTGAACGCGATAAACCGGGCCTTCGTCGTCATCAAACGGCGTGCGCTTGCCGATGCCGTTGTTGCCGGCGATGAGGAGCGTGCAGGCGAGGTCCACGATTTCCATGGATTTCACGGTATCTCCGGCGGAGAGTTTCATGCCGCGAACACCGGCCGCAGCACGTCCGACGAGACGAATGCCTTTCGGGGCACGTTCGGAGTCTTCGCCTTCGGCTTCGTCGCCGGCGGCGGTTTCGGTTTACGGTTCGTCGCCCGCGTCCTAGCCTTTGTCGTCAAATAAGGGGAAGCGAATGCCCATTCCCTTTTCGGAAATCATCATGACTTCGCCGCTGTCTTCAGAAAGCCGCACGCCGATGAGTTGATCGCCTTCTTTGATGTTGATGGCGATGATGCCGGACTTCCGGCAGTTGGCGTATTCGGAAAGTTTTGTCTTTTTGACCATGCCTTTGGCGGTGCCGAAAAGGAGGCATTTGTCTTCGGAAAATTCTTTGATGCAGACCATGGCGGCGAGTTTTTCGCCTTCCTGCAATTCGAGAACATTCGTGAGTGCGCGGCCTTTGGTGGCGCGGGCGCCTTCCGGTATTTCGTAAACTTTTTCGACGTAAACGCGGCCGTTGTTC
>JAVBUU010000023.1:0-11903 GCA_031555005.1 Opitutales bacterium
ATTTTCAAAAAAAGTTTTTACCGGTTATGGGACTTTTATGAGCGGAGTCGCGCAAATAATTAAGCGTGCGCCGGCATCTTGCCCGCCAGTTCGCAAATTCTTTTAAAGTGCGCCGGCGCCACCGGCGTGATCGAAAGCCGATTGCCGGGGCGCGTCGCCAACAGGCCGGCGAGCCGGGCGTCCGTTTTCAAAACCGGCAACAACACCGGACGGTAAAAATCCGCCGCCCACGCGACATCGACCAAAAACCAACGCGGATTTTCCGGCGTCGATTTCGCGTCGAAATACTCCGACGCCGGATCAAATTGCGTCGGGTCGGGATACGGCGCGCTCGCGACTTTCGCCAGTCCGACAACGCCGGGCGACGCGCAATTCGAGTGATAAAAAAGTATGCCGTCGCCGACACGCATTTCGTCGCGCATGAAATTCCGCGCCTGGTAATTGCGCACGCCGTTCCACGGCTCCGTGCGATTCGGGCGGTTTTTCAAATCCGAAAACGAGAACGTCTCCGGCTCGGATTTCATTAACCAATGTCGCACGGCAAAATTTAAAACTTAAGAATTAAGATTCAAGAAAAAGTGTAGTTTATTTCCGGATACATCACTTTTTACTTTTAATTTCCCATCCACTCGCGTTTGCCGGCCGCCCACAAATTGTAATTGAGCGGTTTCTTGCCGGTCGGCTTCAAATCAATCACGCCGCCGGCGGCGAGCACGATGGCCATGCCCGCGGCGACGTCCCACAAATTCGTGCCGGTTTCGTAATAAACGTCCGCCTTACCGGTGCCGACGTAAGCGACGGCGAGCGCGGCGCTGCCGATCATGCGTACTTTTTTAAAACGGCGAACCTGCCCGAAAAATTGCGCGAGGGCTTCCGGCGATTTATCCGCCGCCGCCGGGAAACCGGTCATGATGCACGCGTCCGAATCGGTCTTCGCCCACTCGGTTTTGTGCGCGACGCCGTTAATCGTGACGCCCGCGCCGACGATGCCGGCGTAAATGCGGCGTCCGCAAAAATCGTGAATCACGCCGGCGACCGGATTTTTGCCGCGCATCAGCCCGATGCTCACGCACGTCGCCGGTTGGTCGCGCGTATAATTGTAAGTACCGTCGAGCGGATCGACGACCCAGTAAAGTTCGTTGCCGGAATCGAACAGCATCGGATCGCCGCCGAGCTCCTCGCCGATAATCGGCAGGCCGGTGCCGGCGAGTTTTTCCCGGACGAGTCTTTCGGAGTCCTCGTCGGCCTGCAATTTCACGTCGTCGGCGCTGAGAAAATTCACCGTGCGATCCGCGCCGGCGGCAAGCACGGCGGCGGCGGCGGCGGCGGCTTCGAGCGCAATGTTTTGCAATTCGGAAATATTTTTCATGCGGCAATTCAGCCACGAAAGAGCACGAAAGAACACAAAAGATTTTTTATTTTTAAAACAAGAGGACGCGGAGAACGCGGAAATTAAGAAAAACAAATCTCAATACCTGCGCGCCCTTCTGTTCTAAAAAATAAAAATTTCACCGTATTATGCCGGCGAAACATTCGCAGTCATTCGCGGCTCAACAATTCCCTCGCGATTTTTTGGCGGTTGAGTTCCGGCGATAATTTCAAAATTTTCCGCGCATGAATCCGATTTTGCGAAAACCCGACTGGCTGCGCGCCAAACTGCCCTCCGGCGGAGATTACCTGCGCACGCGCCACAATGTGGACGGCCACGGGTTGCACACCGTTTGCGAAAGCGCGCAATGCCCCAACCTCGGCGAATGCTGGTCGCGCGGCTCTGCCACGGTCATGATCCTGGGGAACACCTGCACGCGCGCGTGCGCGTTCTGCGCCGTGCACACCGGAAGACCGGAACCGCTTGATCCCGGCGAGCCGGCGCGCGTTGCCGATTCGATTGCGAAAATGAAAGAGCTCAAACATGTCGTGATTACGTCCGTTTCGCGCGACGACGTGCCGGACGGCGGCGCGGCGGTTTGGGCGGAAGTCGTCCGGCAAACGCGCGAGCGTTGCCCGGCGATTACGATTGAGGTGCTGCCGGCGGATTTTCGCGGCGTCCAAGCGCACCTCGACATTTTGCTCGACGCGCGGCCGGACATTTTGAATCACAACATGGAAACCGTCGAACGCTTGCAGCGTCCGATTCGGAAAACGGCGCGCTACGAGCGTTCGTTTTGGGTTCTCAAACACGCGAAAAGTCGCGGATTCATCACGAAAACCGGCATCATGCTCGGCATCGGAGAAAAGAGAGATGAGATCGAAAAACTCATTCGCGACATCCGCGCCGCCGGCGTGAACATTCTCACCATCGGCCAATATCTCGCGCCGAGCAAAAATCACGCGCCCATCGACCGCTGGGTGACGCCGGCGGAATTTGAGGAATGGAAAAATTTCGCGTTGGAAACCGGCATCGATATCTGCGAATCCGGCCCGCTCGTGCGTTCTTCGTATCGCAGCGAACGCGCGGCGTCGCACTTCAATCTCATGGAACGGCGCAACCATCCCCTGTTGCCCGGAAAATAAAAAATCTGTTACCTCCCGAAAAATGAACGCATCCAAATTCGCGAAACACTTGCTCGGCGAATTACCGGCGTTGACCGCGCAAGGCGTTATCGATGCCCCCGTCGCCGAATCGTTGCGCGCACACTACGCCCCGCAAATTAAACCGTCAAACGCCGGCGCAATCGGCATTATCATCGGTGCGATTTTGGGTGCGACGCTCATCGGTGCCGGCATCATTTTGCTGCTCGCGCACAACTGGGAAGAACTCTCGCGCCCGGTGCGCGCCGGCGTTTCGATTCTTCCGCTTTTGGCGAGCATCGCGGCCGGTGCGTTCACACTGCTGAAACGCGAGAACTCGGCCGCATGGCGCGAAGGCTCCGGCATTTTTTACTTCCTCTCAATCGGCGCTTCCGTCGCGCTGGTGAGCCAAACCTATCATTTATACAGCGACACGGAGGCGTTCCTGCTGACGTGGCTGCTGCTGTCTATTCCGCTTTTTTATCTGGTCGGCGCCGGCACGGCGTGCGTCGGCAGCCTGGTGCTTTGCGTTTGCTATAACGGCATAGTCAACGATTGGAATCAGCCGCTCCGCATCAGTCCGTTTCTGTTTTTTGCGGCAACGCTGCCGTTCTTCGTTTGGCAAGTTTGGCGCAAACCCGACAACAAAATCACGAACACGTATCTCGCAATCGGCGTGGCAATCGCACCGGTAATCTTGATGATTACAAACCTCCAAACATTTAAAGATTATCCGCTTTACCTGAGACTCGCATTCGCCGTTTTGTTCGCGATTTATTATCTGATTGCATGCCGATTTGTAAAAAACACCGGCTTTTGGAACCATGCCTTTCGCGTCATCGGTTGCGCCGGCATCGCCTGCACCTCGGTGATTTTGACGTTTGCCGCCGAAAAACACGGCAATGACGACCGGTTTGAGTGCGGTTCGGCGTGGTGGGTTTTCGGGGTTGTTCTCGCCCTCAATCTCGCAGTCGTTTTTCCGCTGCGCAAATACGCCGTGAATCGGGTCGCGGCATTTTTCCCGAGCGCGGTCGCTTTTTGCGCGACGCCGGCGGCGTCATCCGTCTCGGAAGCCGGAACGTGGATGACGCTTTACGTTTTCATTCTCGGCATCGCGACGCTGATTCGCGGCGTTAAACGCGACAGCTTACTTTCCATAAACGAGGGCACGCTGCTTGTCGCGGCACTCGTCGCCTGCCGGTTCTTTGATGAAAATTACGGTTTTGTGCTGCGCGGATTAGCGTTCATCGGCATCGGAATCGCTTTCCTCGGCGTGAACTTTCGAGTGCTGAAAATGCGTAAAAACAAAAAGGAGGCTCTCGCATGAAAAAGTTTCAACTCGTCCTGTTTCTTGTTTTGGCGGCGGCATGCATCGCCGCGCCGTTGAGCATCGTTTTGAAATACGAAAAAACGCTCGCCGCCGGCACGCAGTTTAAATTCCGCACCGCGCCGGTTGACCCTTATGATCCGTTTCGCGGGAGATACGTCGCGCTGCGCTTCCAAAACGACAAGATGACGTTGAAGGAATCCGACGTAAAAGACGATGACACGTGTCGTGATGATCAAGCGTGGTTTGTCCGAATCGACGTCGATAAAGAAGGTTTTGCGATTCCGGTCGAAGCAAGCCGGCAGCCGCTCGCCGGCGAAAATGTGATCAAGGTCAAAGCGCGCGTTCGCCGAGAATGGAATGCCAAAAAGGAAAAACCGAAAGACCGTTACACGCTGGACATCACCTACCCGTTCACGCGCTACTACCTGCCGGAGCATATCGCGCCGGCGGCGGAAAAACTTTACGACGAATCACTCCGGCGCGCCGGAAACAACGACGAAAACCTCGCGCGTCCGACGATGACTTGGGCAACCGTCCGCATCAAAGACAACCGGGCGGTCATCGAAGAACTTTATATAAACGGAAAACCGGCAATCGAGGCGGTTCGCGAAGAAATCGAAAAACAAAAAGCCGGCGGGGAAAAATAGCGCGGGAAGCGGTCGAGAATCCGATCCGAGACGATTAAAAAACAACTTTCAGCCGAATGCCCAATACGAGCGCGTCGCGGATTTGATCACTGCCGTAGGGATTCAAAACATACTGAATGTCCGGCTGCAAAATCGTAAACGCGTTCAGTTGTGCCGCGTAAGCCAGTTCGAACACGGTTTCTCCCCTCGCCTTGCCTTTGCCGGCAAGCTCCTGTTGGCGCGAAAAATCGTCGCTGAATTTGCCGTAACTCGCGCCTAAAATGATTCGGTCGTCGTCGCGTCCGGGAATCGCGCCCTTGTAAGCCATGCCGGCGCTCACCTGATACGGCATGATTTGAACGCTTTCTTGCGGCGCGAGATTGAAGATTGCCCAAAGCGTCAACCCCTTGTCGGTGCCGGCGTCACCGTCGGGTTGAAAAATCATCTGATCGGCATGCCAGTAAAAAACGTAAGAGAAATCTTCGGTGCCGGTGCCGTCGAATTTTTCAATATCCCACCACGAACAATACGCGCCGAACCAATAATGCCCCGGCAGCCCGACGGTTTTCCGCTTGCCGGATTTATCCGTGATTTCGCGGCTGAAAAACTCCGGCGTCCAACCGGCCTCGACGACAAACGTCAGACCGTCTTCGTCGCGAATGCCGAAATCCGTCCCGTGATAGCGCGTATTGTAAATTCGGTCGCTCGCCTGATAAACGCCGGCTTTGGCATACCATTGTTTGCCGGGATCGGAATAAAGCGCACGACCGCCCCAAACGGTGCCGGGGTAACAGGAAAACGCGCCGGAGGTCGCAATGCTTTTCGGCGTCCCGTCGATGGCGTTTGTCATATATAAGCCGTAAAGCGGCGAGGTCGCAAAATCGTCGCCGGCGGCAACACGGCCGAGTTTCACGGAAAACGCGCCGTCAAAAAACTTTTTTTCCAACGCAATCGATTGCAGCATCACCGTTTCGCATCCGAAATCCTGCTGCACCGGAAAAAAGTTTCCGATGTATTTTGACGACAAATCACTGCCGTTGCGGTCAACGACGCGCACGAGCAACGTCGTGTCATCGAGCTTTAACAATTTTTTTAAATCGAGCAAAACGCCGAATTCGATGCTGCCGGAATTCGTCGCGCCTTGATCGATTCCGCCGTAAGGATTGCCGGCGAAATCCTGTTCGTAACTCAGGAAAAAATTAATGCCGGCGTTTTCGAGCCGTGGGCGAACACCGCCCCAATCGCCGGTGGCGCGCTCGCCGCCCCACCAATTCGCGACCGGCGATTCGCCGGCGGCAACGACGCTTGCCGCGCATAACAAATAAGCGGAAAACAAAGATAATTTTGTTACATTCATGGGGCGGAATTATTGCTCTCGGGGTGTTCGACCGCCGCGAAAAGTCAAATGCCGAAGGCAAAATAATTTGCCGCTTGCCGGCGCACTCGCTCGGGCGCCGGTTCAGCCAAGCGATTTCTGTTGAAAAATTTTTCCCGGCGACCCTTGAATGCCCCATGCGATTCGGAATCCGTGTTTTTCTTTTTTTGCCGGTAATGGCGCTCGCATTGCTTGCCGGTTGCAACGACCGGAACGCTGCAGTCGACCAAGCGACAAAGGCCGGCATCCTGCTGATAAACAACCTCAATGATCCGCTGACGCTTGATCCGCAGCTCGCGAGCGGCACGATAGATTTGCGCATCGCCGGCGCTTTGTTCGAAAGCCTGCTCAATTATAATCCGCAAACGCTCGAGCCGGAGCCGGGTGCTGCGGAAAGCTGGGAAGTCTCGCCGGACGGTCTTGTATTCACTTTTCAATTACGCAAAAACGCGCGCTGGTCCGACGGATCGCCGGTGACTGCCGACGACTTTCTCTTCGCCTACGAACGCGCGCTCAATCCGCGTATCGCGGCGCCGAACGCGTTAATGATTTTCGGCGTGAAAAACGCGCGTGCGTTTTACGAAGGGAAAATAAAAAAAATTTCCGAAGTCGGCTTTGCGGCGCCGGACGCGCATACGCTGAAAATCACGCTGCAAACGCCTTGCTCTTATTTCCCGAGCCTCGTTTGCAACGTGCTCTGGGCACCGCTTCACCGGAAAACCATTTTGCAATTCGGAGCAATCGACGAACGCAACACGGCATGGGCGCGCCCCGGCTCGCTCGTCGGCAATGGCGCGTTTTTTCTGAAATCATGGCGCGTCGGCCATTGCATCGAACTCGAACGAAACGAGAATTACCGGGACGCCGGAAACCTGAAACTGCGCGGCGTTCGATTCTTTGCCATCGGCGACAGCCTCGCCGAAGAACGCGCGTTTCGCGGCGGCCTCTTGCACATCACAAGCACCGTGCCGCCGATGAAAATTCGCGCCATGAGCGCCGCCGGCTCGCCGACGCTTCGAATCGACCCTTTCTTTTCGACCATGTTTGTGCGGGTGAACACACGCTGCGCGCCGCTCAACGACGTGCGCGTCCGTCGCGCCCTCTCGCTTGCTCTCATACGCGGCGAAATCACGGAAAACGTCATGCGCGCCGGTGAATTGCCCGCCCGTTCCTTCACGCCGCCGGGCGCCGGAGACTACGCGTCCGAATTTAAAATACACGAAAACATTGCCGAAGCGCGCCGGCTTTTGGCCGAAGCCGGTTACCCGGACGGCAAAAACTTCCCGAAACTTGTTTACACTTACTACACGCAGGAATCCGCGCGCCTCGTCGCCGAAGCCATGCAAGCGATGTGGAAAAAAAACCTCGGCATCGACATCGAATTGCTCAGCCAAGAATGGAAGGTCTACCGCACCGCCATGGAATCCGGCGAATATCAACTGATTCGCGCAAATTGGAGCGGCGACTTCCTTGATCCCGCAGCCTTTCTCGAGCTCTTTACAAGCTACTCCGAACAAAACATGACCGGTTGGGCGGATGCGCAATACGACGCACTCATAAAAGAAACCGCCGAAAGCAATGATGAAGCCGAACGTTTCAAGAAATTCCGCCTGGCGGAAACCCGCCTGCTCAACGCGCTGCCTGTCATCCCGATTGCTTTTAATCAAAACAAATTCCTCATCCGCCCGGAAGTGAAAGGTTGGTATCCGAACGCGCTGGACGTCCACCCGCTCTCGGCGGTAAGTCTGGAAAAACCGCCGGAATCCGAATAACGCACCGAACGCCCGGCCCGGCAATCGACTTGAATATTGAATGTCCGGCACGGATTGGCAAAAGTCCGCGCCATGCCTTATTTCCCCGCGCAATCCGCAGCGTTTGAAAAATTATTGAAATCCCTCGCCGGCAAGCGCGTCGCCGTCATCGGCCATATGCGCCCCGACGGCGACTGCATCGGCTCTCAGGTCGCGTTTTGCCGGATTGCTCGCGCCGCCGGCATCGACGCGATTTGCGTTAACCACCACGCGGTACCGGCCTATTTGAAACCGTTTGTCGCTGACACGCCTTTTGTTCACGAAAACGATTTCCGGCACGACGGGCATGAAGCGGTTTGCACAGACTGCGCGGATTTAACGCGCATCGGCAAACAACTCGCCGCGCAATTTCCAAAAATCGCCGGCAACATCGATCACCACATTTCCAACGATAATTTTGCCGAAACAAATATCGTGCTGCCCGACACGGCGGCAGCCTGCCACATGCTCGCCGCATTCGTATTTGACCTCGAAATCAAAATCGACGCCGCGACCGCCCGGGCGCTCTACGCCGGCATCGTGACCGACACCGGGCAATTCCGCTTCCCTTCGACGACGCCGGAAGTTTTTGAAATTGCCGCGCGTCTGCTCCGCCTCGGAGCATCACCGCAATTCACAACCTCGAACCTTTACGAACACGACCGGTTCGGCCGACTCGAATTGCTCCGGCGCTTTTTATCCTCGCTGGAACTCCATGCCGGCGGCCGCATTTGCTCCGGCGACATCCCGCTCGGCAGTTTCGAAGCGACAGGCACAAGCAAAGAAGACACCGAGGGATTCGTTGACTACCCGCGTTGCGTCGACGGCGTGGACATCGCCGTGTTGTTCGAAGAAATGACCGACGGCATCAAAGGAAGCCTGCGCGCCAAAGACCCGAAATACCGCTTGGACTTGCTCGGCAAAAAACTCAACGGCGGCGGCCACACGCTGGCTGCCGGTTTTAACTTCCCGAAAATCGGCTTGGCTGAAAACAAAGCCGAAATCATCGCAATCATCGAGGAACATCTGAGCAGCATCCCCTGACCGGCACCGACGAATCCCTCCTTTTTGCGCTCGCAAAACCGTTTTCCCGATTGATTGAATAACATTCGCCCCGTTACCTTTGAAATAACCTCCGAACTTCCTCGAAAATTACGTCATGGAAAAAATCTACACCCTCTTTGACTTAACGGGCTTCCCCGCCCTGCTCTCCCACCCCGGCATGTTTATCATGTGGGGCATCGTCGCGATCCTGCTTTACTTGGCGGTACGCTGGCAGTTCGAACCGCTCCTTCTGATTCCGATCGCCTTCGGCGCACTCCTCGCGAACATCCCGAGCGAAAACCTGTTGGAAAAACCCGCCGGCGCGATCGAGAGTTCCTACGCCGGAACCGTGGTGGCCACTGCCCTTGAAAAAGGCGTCCTGCTCAAAACACCCTATGTCGGCGAATACGTGCCGGAGCACTTGTCGCGACTGAGCGCCGGCGAAATCAAAACACTGTTCGAAAAAGAAAACGCGCGTTACCTCGAAAAAGACGCCAAAGGACTGCCGGCGCAAGGGCTCACGATCGCCGCCGTCATCCGCCCGGCGGACTCCGCACCGGCAAAAACCGACTTAATCGAAGTCCCTTGGAAGGGCGAAAAAATATTCGTTTGCGCCGGCGATAAACTCATTCCCGCGCCGACCGCAGGCAACGTCTCCTTCGCCGTCGCCGCCGGCGACAATATCGTCAAAGGCGAAAAAATCGGCACGCTGTTCAGCGATCATGCCGGCGGACTTTACCACTGGATCGGACTCGGCGTGCTGCTCGAAATCTTCCCGCCGCTTATCTTTCTCGGCATCGGCGCGCTGACTGATTTCGGCCCGCTTATCGCAAACCCGAAAACGCTCCTGCTCGGTGCTGCGGCGCAACTCGGCGTGTTTTTCACCTTCTTCACGGCACACCTCGTATTCGGATTCTCGCTCGGCGAATCCGCCGCCATCGGCATCATCGGCGGCGCGGACGGCCCGACATCGATTTTCTTGGCGAACAAACTCGCGCGTGACCTGATGGCGCCGATTGCCGTTGCTGCTTACAGCTACATGGCGCTCGTCCCCATGATTCAACCGCCGATTATGCGCGCGCTCACGACACAAAAAGAACGCAAAATCCGCATGACAGGCCTGCGCAAAGTCGGCCGCACGGAAAAACTTTTCTTCGCCGGCATCGTCACCGTGCTTTGCATTCTGCTCGTTCCGCCGGTCGCGCCGCTCATCGGCATGCTGATGCTCGGAAACTTTATCCGCGAAAGCGGCGTCACGGAACGGCTCTCGAAAACCGCGCAAAACGAACTCATCAATATCGTCACGATTTTCCTCGGCACGAGCGTGGGCATCACGATGACCGCCGACCGCTTCCTGCGCGCCGAAACGCTGATGATCCTCTTTCTCGGCGTGATCGCGTTCAGCTTCTCGACAGCCGGCGGCATCCTCATGGCGAAAACCATGAACCTGTTCCTGAAACAAAAAATCAATCCGCTCATCGGCTCCGCCGGCGTTTCCGCCGTGCCGATGGCCGCGCGCGTCAGCCAGGTCGAGGGCCAAAAAGCCGATCCGACAAATTATCTGCTCATGCACGCGATGGGGCCGAACGTCGCCGGCGTTATCGGAACGGCGATTGCCGCCGGTTACTTCCTGGCGATGATCGGCGGGCATTAAGAAATTTTAACGGAGCGGCTCGTTCCCGCGAGACCGCGAATTTCCGAAAAAAATTTATTTCGTTGAAATCTCCGCCGGCATTGCCGAAGGTGTCCTCTGACCGGGTCCCATGCAACAAGCGCCGGCGAATCCCGCCAGGGTCGGAAGACAGCAACGGCAGTCAGGAAGTTTCGTGTGCCGTGGGGTGCCCGGTCTCTTTATTTTCAAAACAGTGCCCGAATGCCTCGGGCATAAAAAATGCCCGCCGGCAAAACACGGCGGGCATTTTTTTTAGACAAAAACGTTACTCAGGCCTTGGCGCTTTCGCAAGTGCCGGCCGTGCCGGAACACCCGCACGAACTCTCAACATGCATCGCGTCGCCGGAGACCGGCGGCATCGGCGCATCGGGATCTTCGCCGTTGTCGTCCACATTGTGCTTTTCCGCGCTCAAATGCCGGAAAATGCCGCCGAGCGAAAACGTGTCGCGCACCGAAGAAGCTTCGTAACCGCAGTGCACCATGCAATTCCGGCAACGCGGTTCGCCGCTGCGACGTCCGTATTTCGGCCAATCCGTGTCGGCCATTAATTCCTTGAACGTCTGCACATAGCCGTCACAAAGCAAATAACACGGCTTCTGCCAGCCGAACACATTGTAAGTCGGATTGCCCCACGGCGTGCAATCGTAGTCGCGCTTGCCTTGTAAAAAAGCCACGAAATTCGGCGACAAATTGAATTTCCAACTCTTTTTACCGCGCGAGAAAATCTTTTTGAAAAGCACCTGCGTGCGCTCACGGCTCAAGAAAATCTCCTGAGACGGCGCTTTCGGATACGCGTAGCCCGGCGACAACATCATGCCCTCGACGCCGATTTCCATCATCGCGTCAAAGAACTTACGCACGCGCACCGGATCGGCGGAATTGAAAAGCGTCGTGTTCGTCGTCACGCGGAAACCGCGCCGCACGGCCTCGCGAACCGCCTCCTCGGCAATCTTAAACGTGCCCTCGCGCGCCACGGCATGGTCGTGCTCCGGCGCCAAACCGTCCATGTGCACCGAAAACGTCAACTGCTTGTGCGGCTTAAACGAATCGAGTTTCCGCGAAAGCAACAACGCATTTGTACACAAATAAATATAACGCCCTTGCTTAATCAGCCCGTCAACAATTTCGTTAATCTCCGGGTGAATCAACGGCTCGCCGCCGGCAATCGACACCATCGGCGCGCCGCATTCGTTAGCGGCATCAAGCACCTGCTTTGCCGTAACGCGTTTCTTCAAAATATGATCCGGGTATTGAATCTTGCCGCAACCATCGCAGGTCAAATTACAGCGAAACAACGGCTCAAGCATGAGCACGAGCGGATAACGTTCTTGGCCCGAGAATTTTTTTCCCAGAACATAGGACGCCACTTTAAACATTTGCGATACGGGAACCGGCATATACCCGCGCAAATTCCGGCAAAGAGCCGCCGGTGTCAAGCCGGGCTTGGAGCAAGATCCGCTAAATGTGAAATCGCCCGCGCCGCATGCCGGATTTTACAAAAAATACATTTGACGCACTCGACGCGATTCGTTGCATCCGCGCCTTCAAAGGCAAA
>JAVBUU010000063.1:0-4516 GCA_031555005.1 Opitutales bacterium
GAACGAAACCGGCGTGACGCTCGTCGGGTTTTCCGTTACCGGCATTCGTCTTTTCAAGGCCGTTTACGACGGTGCCGGCATCGCGACCGAGCAGCTTGCCGTCGTCGGCGATTTGCCGCCGGCGAATCAGGTGCTTGCCGACATCATGTTCGCGTATTGGCCGCCGGCGTCCTGGCACGCTCGACTGCCGGCCGGGTGGGCGCTCGCCGACGAAATCGCCTCGACGCGCGTTTTGCGTGATGCGGCCGGCGGCGCGGTGTTCGAAATCGATTACGAAAACATTTCCGGCGCGCGCGAACCGGTTTGCGTCCGGCACAAAATTTTCGGTTACGAAATCCGGATAAAGAACCTCGACGAAACCGGCGAAGATTGAAGGACTCAACTCATGCGTGACATTATCGGCATTAATGCGGTCGGAATTATCAATGCGCTCGGCGACGGGATCGACGCCGTGAAAAATTCGTTGCGCGCCGGCATCGCGCCCGGAATGACGCAACTGCGCGACCGGCTCGTTGACGGGAACTCGGTGCGTTTCGGCGCGGTGACGGCGGTGTTACCGGAGATCCCGGAAGAATTTTCGCAAAGCGACACGCGCAACAACCGGTTGCTCCTCGCCGCGCTGCTCCAAATCCGTCCGCAAATCGAAAACGCAATCGCACGTTACGGCGCGTCGCGCGTCGGCGTAATTCTCGGGACAAGCAACTCCGGGATCGACGAAGGCGAACAGGCCGTCGCGCATCTGCGAAAACACGGCGCGCTGCCGGCGCATTATTTTTACCGGCAACAGGAGCTTGGCGATACGTCGGATTTCGCGGCGCGGTTTTTCGGGATACGCGGACCGTGCTACACGATTTCCACCGCGTGTTCGTCGAGCTCGCGCGCGATGATCGCCGCGAGTCGGCTTATTCGCGCCGGCGTTATTGATGCCGCGATCACCGGCGGCGCGGACGCCGTTTGCGGTATGACGCTGAACGGATTTCGCAGTCTTGACGCCTTGTCGCTTTCGCCGGAAGGCTGCCGGCCGTTTGCGGCAAATCGTGACGGTATCACGATCGGCGAGGCGGCGGCCGTTTTTTTTCTTTCGCGCGAACCGGCTGAGGTCGCGCTGCTCGGCGGCGGGGAATCGTCCGACGCCTACCATATGTCCGCGCCGCATCCGGCCGGCGAAGGCGCCGAGATTGCCATGCGCCAAGCGTTGGCGGACGCCGGGCTTTTGCCGGCGGACATTGGTTACGTGAATTTGCACGGCACCGGCACGACGCTCAACGACGCCGCCGAAGCTGCTGCCGTGTATCGTGTTTTCGGATACAAGACGCCGTGCAGCTCCACAAAACATCTTACCGGCCACACGCTCGGAACGTGCGGCGCGACCGAGGCCGCGCTGTGTTGTTTTTTATTAACCGACGAAAAATTGTTTTTGCCGGCGCAGGATTTGACGCCGGCGACGCGCGACCCGGCGTTGCCGGCGATCAATCTTGTAATTAAAAAACAATTACGCCCGGGAAAGAAAAACATTCTCTCGAATTCTTTTGCGTTCGGCGGCAATAACGCCTGCCTCGTTTTGGGGAAATTCTCATGAAAACAAATTTGCCGGCGCGCGACTTTATCCCGCATCGCGAGCCGATGTTATGGGTAAAAACATTGCTCGAAATCGACGATGAAAACGCGGTTTGCGAAGCGGTTTTAGACGATGATTTTTTGCCGTTCTTCGACGAATCCGGCGCGTTTCCGGCGCATTTACTGACGGAAATCGTCGCGCAGACGATCGGCGTTTGGGCCGGCTGGCACGACCGGCAACGCGGCATTCCGGTGCAGGCCGGCATGTTGCTCGGCTGCCGGCGGTTCTCTTGCGAAAAAGACGCTTTCCCGCGCGGTGCGCGGCTGCGCGTTCACGTAAAAAAACTCGTCGAGGACAACGGCACCGGCAGTTTCGAGGGCACTGTTTTTTTCGACAACCTTGCCGTTGCCTCCGCCACGATAACGACGCACAAAACTTCTTGGGAAAAACTTTCCGAAATTCTCGTCCGATGACATCCGAATTAAAAAAACAAGACCACGCGATTCTCGTTACCGGCGCGAGCAAGGGAATCGGGCGCGCCGTCGCGTTCGTGCTCGCCGACGCCGGTTTTTCGATTGTCGCGCATTACAACACCGACCGCGCCGGTGCGTTGCAAACAGTCGGTGAGATTGCGCCCGGCAAGGCGCGGTTACTGCAATTCGATGTTTGCGACCGTGCGCGGTGCGAAAAAATTATTTCCGAAGACATCGCCGCGCACGGCGCATATTACGGCGTTGTGCTGAATGCCGGCGTCGCGCGCGACGCGGCGTTTCCGGCGTTGTCCGACGACGATTGGGACGCGGTTTTGCGCACGGACTTGGACGGTTTTTACAATGTTTTAAAACCGTGCGTCATGCCGATGGTGTCGGCGCGGCGCGGCGGGCGCATCATCACGCTCTCGTCGGTTTCCGGCATTTCCGGCAACCGGGGTCAAGTGAATTACAGCGCGGCGAAAGCCGGCGTTATCGGCGCGACAAAGGCGCTCGCGGTCGAACTCGCGAAGCGGAAAATCACGGTGAATTGCGTCGCGCCGGGGTTGATTGACACCGGTATGTTGCGTATGGAACCGGAGGCGCACGCGCAGGCGCTCGCGATGATTCCCGCCGGCAGAATCGGCACGCCGGAAGAAGTCGCCGCAACGGTCGCATTTCTCGCCTCGGACGCTGCCGGCTACATCACGCGCCAAGTCATTTCGGTTAACGGAGGCATGTTATGAGCCACCGCGTCGCAATCACCGGCATGGGCGGCATTACGGCGTTCGGAAATTCGTGGGCGGAAATAAAGCCGCGTCTGCAAGCCGGCAAAAATGCCGTCGTGCGCATGGACGAATGGGATGAAATCTCCGGGCTGAATACGCGGCTCGCCGCGCCTGTATCCGGATTTTCATTACCTCCGCACTACACGCGTATTCAGACGCGTGCGATGGGGCGCGTGTCGCAGCTGGCGACCGTGGCGACGGAGCTTGCGCTGACACGCGCCGGCTTGCTCGGCGACGCGGTTTTGACCGGCGGAAAAACCGGGATCGCCTACGGCTCTTCGACCGGCAGCACGGAGCAGGTGCGCGAATTCGGGCGGATGTTGATCGACAAAAATACGCATCACATCACGGCGACGACGTATGTGCGCATGATGCCGCACACGGCGGCGGTAAACGCCGGTTTGTTTTTCGGGTTGCGCGGCCGGCTGATTCCGACGTCGAGCGCGTGCACGTCCGGCAGTCAGGCGATCGGCTATGCTTACGAGGCGATCAAGCACGGTTACCAAACCGTGATGGTTGCCGGCGGTGCCGAGGAATTATGCGTTTCGGAGGCGGTCGTGTTCGACGCCGTTTTCGCGACGAGCCAACAAAATGATTCGCCGGCGACGTCGCCGCGTCCGTTCGACAAAAACCGCGACGGCCTTGTTATCGGCGAAGGCGCGGGCACTTTGATTTTGGAGAATTGGGAGCACGCGAAAGCGCGCGGTGCGAGAATTTACGGCGAGATTTTGGCGTATTACACGAATTGCGACGCCGCGCACATCACGCAGCCGAATAAGGAAACGATGCAGGTTTGCATCGCCGGCGCGTTGCGCGAGAGCGGGCTTTCCGCCCCCGACGTCGGCTTTATTTCCGCGCACGGCACGGCGACGGATCGCGGCGACATCGCCGAGAGCCATGCGACGGCGGAAGTTTTCGGGACGAAGGTGCCGATTGGGTCGCTAAAAAGTTATTTCGGGCACACGCTCGGCGCGTGCGGCGCGACGGAGGCGTGGTTGACCTTGGAGATGATGCACGACGGTTGGTTTGCGCCGACGATTAATCTCGCGGAGCCGGATCCGCTTTGCGCGCCGCTTGATTATGTTACCGGCAACGGTCGGCGCTTGGACATCGAGCACTTTGTTTCGAACAATTTCGCGTTCGGCGGCATCAACACGTCGCTGGTGATTCGCCGGCACGGGTGAAGCCGGGTCGTTAATCGACGATTTTTAAATCGCTGCCTCCGGCTATTGCCGCCGGAAGTTCGGCGAGGCGCGTGATGAATTTGCCGGCACCGGCTTTTACTTTTTCGCGCGCGGCATAACGTCCGAATCCGACGAATAAACGCACGTCCGGCGTCGTTTCCAAGTCGCTCGCGCCGTCGCCGACCATGACGACATCGTCGGTTTTGTATTCATTTTTCAATGACATTATCGCGGCGTTTTTTCCGCGCGCGCGGGCGGTCGGATCGTTTTTTCCGAAATCGCGATAGTTGCCGGCGTCGTCGAAAAAGAGGTTAACGGCCTCGACGCGTGAGATGCCGAGCCGTTCGGCGAGCGGCAAAATCGCCTGCCGGAAGCCGCCGCTGACAATCACCGGCACGATGCCGGATTTTTTCAGCCGGGCGATGACGCCGGCGGCATCGGGTTCGACGTGCCGGATATACATTTCGCCGATGCGCCGAATTTCGCCGGCGGTCGGGCGAATCAAATCGAGCCGGC
>JAVBUU010000166.1:0-25521 GCA_031555005.1 Opitutales bacterium
CTCTTTGTAGTTGGGCGCGAAATCGACTGTGTCTTCGTCGAGCTCGGCAATGAGATCGCCGGACAGTTCGGAAAGTTTGGCTTCAGTGTAACGATACGCAGCGGCGTTATCGCCTTCGATTGAGCCGAAGTTGCCTTGCGGGACGATAAGCGGGTAACGCATCACCCAATCTTGCGCGAGGCGCACGAGCGTGTCGTAAACCGAGGCGTCGCCGTGCGGGTGATAATTTTTAAGAACTTCGCCGACGACGCCGGCGCATTTGTCGAAGGCGCGATTGTGATGAAGGCCTTCGCGGAACATCGCGTAAAGGACGCGGCGTTGCACCGGCTTCAAGCCGTCGCGGACGTCCGGCAGGGCGCGAGAAACGATCACGGACATCGAATAATCGATGTATGCGTTTTGCATAATGTCCGTGATGTTGGTCGTGGAGAGTTTTTCGGATTCGGTATTCATTAGTTTTAAAGTCGCTGGTTTGAAATTTTAACAGGAGGGCGCGGAGAGCGTGGAGACGGACTCCGTCGTATTTTGAGAATTCAGAATTTTTGTATCCAAATTTTCATTACTTTTTATTTTATCGAGAGACAGCCGGCAAAGACCGTCAACAAGTTTTTCTTCGTGATAATTGAAAATTAATCCGGCTTTGATTTTGAGAAGACGCATATAGCTCAAAACCTGTGCCTGAAAGCGCGGGATGATTTTTTCGACGGCTTTATTTTCAACCAAAACACATTCATCTACGATGAGATCACTGCGAAGCGTTTGTTCGAACGTGAAGCCTTTGTAGATAATTTGAACGCGCGATTGTTGCCGTACGGAATGCCCGCGCAACTCAAGTTCGCGAATCAACGCCGCCTCATAAATCGACTCAAGTAATCCGGGGCCGAATGTGCGATGCACTTCAATTGCCGCGCCAATTATGTCGGCGGTCAAATCGCGGTAAGGATCGTTGGCGTTTAGATTTTGAGCCATGGGATTTTTGTTTTAACAGGAGGGTGTGAAGTCGGACGGAGAATTTCTGAATAATTTGTAATTAAAATTTAATTACATGAAATCACCCAAAGAAAAAATGAACCTCTCAGCGTCCTCCACGTCCTCCTGTTAAAAATTAATTCCAAAGATTCAGGGTTACACGTCCAAATAAGAGGCGTTGAGCGCGTTGTCTTCGATGAACGTCCGGCGGACCGGCACGTCTTCGCCCATGAGCATCGTGAAGATGCGATTCGCTTCGACGGCGTCGCGAATGTCCACTTTAAGGAGCCGGCGGGTATTCGGATCCATCGTGGTTTCGTAAAGCTGCTTCGCGTTCATTTCGCCGAGACCTTTGTAGCGCTGAATGCTCAAGCCGCGCCGGCCGAATTCCCGAATCCGGCTGACGAGTTCGAGAATGCTGTTGAGTTGAACGATCGTGCCTTTTTTCGCGCCGGCTTTGGCCTCGTCGTCGGTTGCCGGTGCGTTGCCTTCAATGAGTTCATAGCGCGGGTTGCCGTCCGAGGTGAATTGCCGGATGTCGAATCCGTCTTTGGCCATATCGCGCAAGACCTTCGTCATTTGCTCGGCTTCGTAGATTTCATAAACATTGATGCGCTGCTGGAGCGTGACGCCGTCAACGACGATTTCGCGCACCACGGTGTCGGCCAAGACGTCGTCGATATTTTGCTCGGAGAAAAACCGCGTGCGTTCGTCGGTGTCAAAGATGTATTTAAATTCTTCGCGGTTGCCGGTGCGGATGCGCGCGAGGAAGCGCGGGAGATTCTGGTCGCTTTTTTGTTGGTCGAGGTATTCGCTGAGCGGGCAGCCGTAGCGGGAAACGCCGCCGCCGAGTTGCTCGATGCGCGAGAGCATTTCGACGATTTTGTCGAGCTTGGCACCGGGAAACTGATGGTTGTCGCGCAGGCGCGTGAGCGTCACGTCTTCGAGGCCGAGCTCCAAAAGGATTTTGTTCATCTCGGAATCGTTATCGACGTATTGTTCGCGTTTCTTGCGTTTGATTTTGTAGAGCGGCGGTTGCGCGATGTAGATGTAACCGGCGTCGATGAGCCCGCGCATGTGCCGGTAGAAAAATGTGAGCAACAACGTGCGGATGTGCGAGCCGTCCACGTCGGCGTCCGTCATGATGATGATTTTGTGATACCGGCACTTGCTGACGTCAAATGCGCCGTCGCCTTCGTGATTGCCGATACCGGTGCCGGCGGTGGTGATGAGGTTGCGGATTTGTTCGCTGGACAGCACTTTGTCCAAACGCGCTTTTCGACATTAAGAATTTTTCCGCGCAGCGGCAAAATCGCTTGGTTCTGCCGGTTGCGGCCTGTTTTCGCGGAACCGCCGGCGGAGTCGCCTTCGACGATGAAGACTTCGCTTTTCGACGGATCTTTTTCCGAGCAATCGGCAAGTTTGCCCGGCAACCCGCCGCCGGACATCGCCGATTTGCGCACGGTTTCGCGGGCTTTGCGCGCGGCCTCGCGAGCGCGGGCGGCATTCACGCAAGCGTCGATGATGCGCTTGGCCGTTTTCGAATCGACTTCGAACGCGTATTTCAGCTGTTCGCCGACGATGTTTTGCACGATGCCTTCGACTTCCGGATTCGTGAGGCGCGTTTTGTTTTGCGACTGGAATTTCGGGTCGGGGTGCTTCACGGAAATCACGGCGACGAGGCCTTCGCGCATATCTTCGCCGGAGAGCTTCGCGTCTTTTTCTTTTACAAGATTGTTTGCCTTCGCGTAATTGTTGATCACGCGCGTGAGCGCCGACCGGAAGCCGGACAGGTGCGTGCCGCCTTCGGGATTATTGATGAGATTCGTGTAAGTGAAAACGAGCTCGTTGTAATTGGAATTATATTGCAGCGCGACATCGACGGTCATTTTGCGCGCGCCGGGTTTCGCCGGATTTTTGTCGGTAATCACGACGGGATTCGTCGGGTCGGTAATGTCGATTTCGGCAGAAATGAGAATCGGCTTATCGTGCAAAACGGTTTCGTTTTGATTCAAAAATTTCACGTATTCGGCGATGCCGTATTCGAAGTGGAATTTTTCGCCGTGGCCGGTGCGGTGATCCTGAATTTCAATCGTGATGCCCGGCACGAGAAAAGCCAACTCACGCATGCGGCGCACCAAAATGTCGTATTTGAACTCGCGCGTGACGACGAAAATTTCCGGATCCGGCCGGAATGTGATCTTGGTGCCGGTGCGTTTCGATTTGCCGATTTCCTTAATCGGCTCGGTGACTTTTCCCCGGCAAAACTGCATGTGATGCACGGCACCGTCGCGCGAAACTTCGGCTTCGAAAAATTCCGAAAGCGCATTCACGCACTTGGCTCCTACGCCGTTCAACCCGCCGGAAACCTGATATGCGCCTTTTTCGAATTTGCCGCCGGCGTGAAGATTCGTGAGCACGAGTTCGAGGGTCGGAATTTTTTCTTCCGGGTGCATCGCCACCGGAATCCCGCGCCCGTTGTCTTCGACGGAAATCGAGCCGTCGAGGTGAATATCGACTTTAATTTTATTGGCAAAACCGGCGAGCGCCTCATCGATGGAATTGTCCACGATTTCGTAAACGCAATGGTGCAATCCGGTCTCGTTGGTATCGCCGATATACATGCCGGGGCGTTCGCGCACGGCTTCGAGGCCCTTGAGGCGTTTGATGTCGGAAGCCTCGTAATTGGCTTTGCCGGCGTGTTTGGTGGAAACGGATTCGGTTGAATTGTCTGATACGGACATGTGCAAAAAAAGGTGTTAACGGGTGTTGGAAAATTCGGCTGAAACGAAGCGAAAAAAGGGAATCAAAAAAACATGCCTGCGCAAGGGTTTTCTTAAAAAACGCACGTAACTCAACGCAATACGAGATAGCGAGATGCGCGTTCAGTAAAAAACAGTCAAAAAACCTTCGAAAATCCCTTGAAAACGATACCGCCGCATAAAAATATCCGGCTGTTCGCCGGACAAGAGTTTTGAATTAAATTCTCCCGGCGGAAACATAACATTTTCGGTCAAAAACATTACATTTTTGTGACAGTTCCGCCGGAAATTCAGGCAATTGCCTCCACGCTGAAGCCGCCACGAAATAAATGCTATTCCCTAAAGAATGAGAAGATACGAAAATACAAAAATCGGTGCCGGTCAGACATGATGCATTAACGACATAACAAAACGTCCGACAACCGGAGATTTACAAAACGAAACCCCCTTGCATCTAACATGTCAAAAATTTGCCTCATGAAACGCGTCATTCCGTTATTTATCGCCTGCTTCGCCTTTTTCGGCGCGCATCCCGTCATTGTCGCCGAAAGCGCAAGCTTTTCCCAAGCAGTTCCCGTCTGGGTCGAAGGTGACTCCGTTTCACCGAAAACCCGCGAAACGGAACCGAACCTGACGGTTGCTTTTCGCGCCGAAATCAAGCTCGCGAATGCGGAAGAACTGACATTGCGCATCGCCGCAGCCTCGGATTACCGCGCGCACGTCAACGGACAATTCCTCGCACACGGCCCGTGCGTCGCCGCAAAAGGTTGGCACCGCATCGACGAATTACCGCTGAAACCGCTTTTGAAAAAAGGAAGCAACATCGTCGCCGTCGAAGTCGCCGGCTACAATGTGGACAGTTATTACCTCGTAAATCAACCGGCATTCCTCCAAGCCGAAATCGTCGCGCCGGACGGACGCGTGCTTGCTTCGACCATGCCGGCAAACACCGCGACGCCGGCAAAAGCACCGCGCTTTTACGCCGACGTCAACGGACAACGCTTACGGGATTCGGCGAAATTTTCCTTCCAACGCACGTTCGCCGAAGACTACCGGTTGAACCAAGGTTACCAAGATTGGATGCGCGACATGAAAGCCGCCTTCGGCAACAAAAAGCTCGCTCAAACCGAATTCAAAAAACTCCTGCCGCGCGGCGTGAAATATCCCGATTACACAATTTTGCGCCCGGTAAAAAAACTCGATAACGGCATTTTTAAACTCTCGCACAACGCCACCGGCTTTGTCGGCCTCACGCTTAACGTCGTCAAAGACGCGCGCGTGGAGGTTATTTTCGACGAAATCCTCAATCGAGCCGGCGACATTAAAGAACGCCGGAATTCGCGCGGCAACGTGATCTACGACCTTACGCGCGGACACTACGAACTCGAATCATTCGAGCCCTACACGCTTCAATATATCAAGGTAAAAGTGCACTCCGGCGAAATCGCCGGCGAGAACGTCTACCTCCGCCAATACGTCAACGCCGACACCGCACGCGCTCGTTTTGAAACCTCCGACCCGGACTTCACCAAAATCTTTACCGCCGCCGCCGAAACCTCCCGGCAAAACGCGCTCGACGTCTTCATGGACTGCCCCTCGCGCGAACGCGCCGCCTGGCTCTGCGACAGCTTTTTCGCCGCCCGCGTGGCATTCGACCTGTCCGGCAACACACTCGTCGAAAAAAACTTTTTGGAAAATTATCTCTTGCCGGAAACCTATTACAAACTGCCCGCCGGCATGCTGCCGATGTGCTACCCGTCCGACCACGCCAACGGCACCTATATTCCGAATTGGGCGATGTGGTTTGTGCTCGAACTGCAAGAATACCGCGCGCGCAGCCAAGACCAAAAAATGGTCGATGCACTGCATCCGAAAATAGACGCGCTGCTGAAGTTTTTTGAAAAATATGAAAACGACGACGGCCTTTTGGAAAACCTTGAAAGCTGGGTTTTCGTCGAATGGTCGGAAGCAAACAAATACACGAAAGGCGTCAGCTACCCGACGAACATGCTCTACGCCGGCACACTTGACGCCGCCGGCGATCTCTACGGACGCGCCGACTTGAAAGCCAAGGCCGCGCGCATCCGCGATACGATCCGCAAGCAGTCGTTTGACGGAGAATTCTTCATCGACAATGCCGAGCGCGACAGAAAATCCGGCAAACTCCAAGTGACGAAAAACTGCAGCGAAGCCTGCCAATACTACGCATTTTACTTCGGCGTCGCGACGCCGACGACACACCCGGAACTCCGGGAAAAACTCGTCACGCAGTTCGGCCCGGCGCGCAACGCGGAAAAAGTTTTCCCGCAAGTCCGTCCGGCAAACGTCTTCGTCGGACACTACCTGCGCATGGAGCTGCTCTCGCAATACGGACTGACTCCGCGCCTCGCGGACGAAGTGAAAACACTCTTCGTGCGCATGGCAGACACCACCGGAACACTCTGGGAAAGCATGGAAACCATGGAAGCCGTCTGGAGCTGCTCGCACGGATTTGCCGCACACGCCGCGCACGTGCTCTACCGCGACTTCCTCGGACTGCGCATCACGGATGTCGCCGGCAAAAAAGTCCTCGTCCGCTTCAACGACCTTCCGATCGAATCCTGCGAAGGAACGCTGCCGATCGGAGACAAAGCGATTTCGCTGAAATGGAAAAAAGAAAACGGCAAACTCCTCTACTCGCTTGAATTGCCTGTCGGCTGGACGGCGACCGTCGAAAACAACACCGGATTGCCGGCGGAAAAAACAAAATAAAGGAGCCGGCGCGCAACGTGCCGGATTCCCCGAAAACAAATTTCGGCGGCGGTTTTCGACGATGCGCGTTGAAACCGCCGCCGAATTGTTTTTGCCTCCTCCGCGATGACCGATTACCCGCCGACCGGCCGATTCAATTTGCACCAAACGCGCGCCCTGCTCGCCGCGCTCGGGCATTCACCGCGCAAACCGCTCGGACAAAATTTCCTCGTCGACGGAAATATCGTCGCCAAATCACTGCACCTTGCCGGCATTGCCGCCGGCGATGTCGTCGTGGAAATCGGCCCCGGCCTCGGCACGCTCACCGGCGCGTTGCTTGCCGCCGGCGCGACAGTTTTTGCCGTGGAGCGCGATCCGATTTTGGCAAAAAATTTGCGCGAACGCCTCCTGCCGCTTTACCCGGAAAAATTCTTTTTAACCAAAGGCGACGCGATGGATTCCCCGCTCGCCGGTTATCCGCAATCCGAATTTTTCAAAAAAAACCCCGGCAATTTCAAAATCGTCGCCAACCTGCCCTACGCGATTTCTACGCCCTGGGTTGATGCCGTGCTTGAAGGCGTCGCGCTTCCGGCGGCAATGGTGCTCATGCTTCAACGCGAAGCCGCCGAACGCCTCACCGCGCTCCCCGGAGGCAAAGATTTCGGCGCAATCTCCGTCACGCTGGACGGCGCCTACGAACGCGCGCCGGGCCACCCGGTGCCGGCGCAATGTTTTTTCCCGCCGCCGCGCGTCGAGTCGTATTTGCTGCACCTGCGCCGCCGACAAACCCCGCGTATCCTGAAAACTGATACACGCCGCGCAATACGTTCGCTTTTTCTTCACCGGCGCAAACAACTCGGTTCAATTGTCCGACACGCGGAAAACAAACCGCCGGCACTCGACACATGGCTGGCGCGATTGCCGGAATGGGGTCTCGACGCGACCGCGCGTCCCGAAACGGTGCCTTTGCCGGCCTGGCATGCGCTGAACGAAATGCTCTGATTTTTCAAACGCTCGGTTAACCGGGAAATTTTTTCTAAGAAAATCGCCCGGCGTACGTTGAACGCCTGTGTTGCAATTCACCCGGCAACCGGCAATGCCGGCACCCATGGAAAACGACTCCGGTTCCGCCCCGACAAACGCCGACGCGCTTGATGCTTTGGCGCGTTCGTGCCGGGTCGCGTTGCTGCGTTATGCCCGGAGCATCGTGCGCGACAACCATACCGCGCACGATATCGTGCAAGACACCTTTCTGACCTACCTGAAAAAACCGCCGGAACCCCGTGCCGCCAAAGCATGGCTCTTCCGCGTCTGCCGGTCACGCGCCATTGATTTCCTTCGTCGGAAACACCCGATTTCGTTCGGAAAATCCGGCGAAGACCTCGAAGATTTTTTCGAACGGCAACCCGACCGGCGCCCTTCGCCGGCAGAAAACGCCGATACCGACGAAACCTTCGACATCCTCGCACGCGAAATCGAGAAACTCACGCCGCGCCGGCAAGAAATCATCCGCCTCAAATTCCAAGCCGGCCTTTCCTACAAAGAAATCGCCGAAACCACCGGCCTCACCGCAACAAACGTCGGATTCATTTTGCACGACACGCTCGCCGCATTGCGCACCCGCCTAACCGCCAACAAACTGTCCTCATGAACACCGCCCCGCTCACGCCAAATGACCCGCGAATCACCGCACTCGCGTGCGGCGAAATTTTTGATGACGCCGAAGCCGCATTGCTCCGGCGCGAAATCGAAAACAATCCTGCCCTCAAACGCGAATTCAAGGAAACCGAAGCGCTGCAAGCAGCGTTAAGAGAAAAATTCGCGGCCGAGCTTACCGCGGCCGAAAACCGGGCCGGCAACGCATCCGGCGCGGGAAGCGCCAAAATAATCCCGTTCCCGGTAAAAACGACGCCCGCCGACCCGCGCCGCAAAGGTGCCGGCGGCATCGGCGCCGTCTTCTCCCGGCAAGAACACCGCGAAACCCGTAACCAAAAAACTTTGCGCTTTGGGCTTTCCGCCGCCATCGCCGGCGCGGCCGCGGCTGCCGGCATCTTTGCGGTAATCCCCCGCGAAACAAAAACAATGCCAGCGCTCCCGCAAACCGCGCAAAAGCACATCGGCGGAGGCGATATTCAAATCCGCCTCCAAAACAATTCGCCGGAAAAACTCGCCGCCGGTTTCGCCGCGCCGTTCGTTCCGGCACCGTCGCCGGTTGAGCCGAAATTTTCTCTCACCGGCAACGCCGCTTTGCTCGCCGAAATCACCGCAACAATGCCGGTGCGCTCGCCCGGCGGCGGCGAAAATGTTTTTGAGAAAACGGCACTCGCGAAAACCGCGCCGCTGCTGCTTCGACCGCTCAATCCGTTTTACGCAAAAACGCTCCAAAAAAACCTCGCCGCCGGCACCCTGCCCGATCGCGCGCTCCTGCGTATCGACGGCCTCGCCAACGCGCTCTTGCAAACCCCGGCAAAACGCGGCGCGCCGGCGCTCGATGTTGAATTTGAAATCGTGCCGGCTCCCTGGGCAAATGACCGTTGGTTTGCGCGTGCGACAATCCGCGTCGGCGGAAACGCCAACGAACTCGTCGGAAAAAACGCCGTCGCGACCGTCGCGTTCGATTCGAAAAACATCGCCGAATGGCGTATGCTCGGCGGCGAAGACGGTGCCGCAGGAAGCCTTCCCATGACCTTGCCGAACGAACTGCGCGCCGGCGACGCCCGCACGACGCTCTTCGAACTCGTGCCGGCAAAAGGCGCGCCGCTCGCCGGCGATGCCGGCCTTGTGTCAATCGCCTGGCAATCGCCGGCCGGCGGCGCGCAAACACTAACGCGCCAAGTTTCATACACGACGCGCGCCGACATTAAAGACGCCTCCGACGAAACATTATTTGCCGCCGCGATCACCTCGTTCGGTCTGACATTAAGGGATTCGCAATACAAAGGCAGCGCGACGCTCGCCATGGCTTCAAAACTGGCGGAACCCGTAAAAAATCCGAATAAACCGTTTTTCGACTCCCTAATCGGCTGCGCCGCATCGGCTCGGTAGCACGATTTTAATAACCGCCGGGAACGCGACCGGCATCGTCCCAAGACTCCAAAAACAAAAAAACCGCCGGCGGCACCGGCGGTTTTTTGTTCAGCATCGGCTTACTTTTTCTTCGCCGGCTTTTTCACGGCTTTTTTCGCGCCGGTTTTTGTCGCCGAGGCATTGCCGGAACGCTTTTCCTCAACGGCAGCTTGCGCTGCGGCCAAACGCGCGATCGGCACGCGATACGGCGAGCAGGAAACATAAGCCAATCCGAGCCGGTGGCAGAATTTCACCGAAGCCGGATCGCCGCCGTGTTCGCCGCAAATGCCGAGCTTGATGTCGGGACGCGTCGACCGACCTTTTTCAACGGCAATTTGCATGAGCCGGCCGACGCCGCTTTGATCAATCGAAGCAAACGGATTCGCCGCCACGATGTCGCACTCGCGATACGCATCAATGAAGCTGCGCGTGTCGTCACGGCTCATGCCGAGACAGGTTTGCGTGAGGTCGTTCGTGCCGAAGCTGAAGAACTCCGCCGTTTGTGCGATTTCATCCGCGGTGAGCGCGCCGCGCGGCACTTCGATCATCGTGCCGACCGAGTAGTTTATTTTTGCTTTCTTCTCCGCCTGAATCTCGGCGGCGACGCGGTGAATGATTTCGACTTGGAGGTCGAGCTCGCGTTTGAAACCGACGAGCGGCACCATGATTTCCGGTTTCACCGGCGTACCCTTCTTTTGCACTTCAACGGCGGCTTCAAAAATCGCGCGCGCCTGCATCTCGGTGATTTCCGGGTAGGTGATTCCCAACCGGCAACCGCGATAGCCCAACATCGGGTTAGATTCGCGCAGTTCGTCCACACGTTGCATGATGGCTTCGACTTTAACGCCGATTTTGCGCGAAAGGTCCATTTGCTGCTCTTTCGAGTGCGGGAGGAATTCGTGCAACGGCGGGTCGAGAAGACGAATTGTCGCCGGCAGGCCTTTGAGCGCTTTGAACGAACCGGCAAAATCGGAACGCAAATACGGAAGCAATTTGGCAAGCGCCGAAACACGGGCTTCTTTCGTTGCCGCGAGAATCATTTCGCGCATGGCATCGATGCGTTCGCCTTCAAAGAACATGTGTTCCGTGCGGGTCAAACCGATGCCGGTCGCGCCGAACGCGACGGCATTTGCGGCTTGCTCCGGCGAGTCGGCATTGGTGCGAACCGTGAGACGGGAAACTTTTTTGCACCAGTCCATGAGTTGCACGAAATTCTTATACTCGGCCGTCTTTTTGGCTGCCGCGTCATTTTTCAAAACACCGGCAACGACGCCGGAGTGCGTCGTTTTGATTTGTCCGGCGTAAACTTCGCCGGTCGTGCCGTCGATGGACAGATAATCGCCCTCGTTGAAAGTTTGGCCGGCGACGCGCAGCGTGCGCGTTTGATAATCGATTTCAAGGGACGCTGCGCCGCAAACGCAAACCTTGCCCATTTGGCGCGCCACGAGCGCCGCGTGCGACGAAACGCCGCCGCGCGCCGTGAGAATACCCTCGGCAGCGATCATGCCGCGAAGGTCTTCCGGCGACGTTTCGAGTCGGACCAACAGCACCTTGGCGCCCTTATCGTTGGCCTGCTCCGCGCGATCGGCGTTGAAGTAGATGTGACCGGAGGCGGCACCGGGACCGGCCGGCAAACCTTTTGCCAACACCTTCGCGGATTTAACCGCGGCGCGGTCAAACACCGGCGTTAACACTTGTTCCAACTGTTCTGCCGGTACGCGCATAATCGCCGTTTCCCAGTCGATAAGTTTTTCCTTCACCATTTCGCAGGCGATGCGCACGGCGGCGACGCCGGTGCGTTTGCCGTTACGAGTTTGGAGCATGTAGACCTTACCTTCTTCGATGGTGAATTCGAAGTCCTGCATGTCCTTGAAATGTTTTTCAAGCGTTCCGCGCAATTTCTCCAATTCGGCGTAAGCCTTCGGCATCACCTTTTTCAATTCGCGCACCGGATCCGGCGTGCGAACGCCGGCGACGACGTCTTCGCCCTGGGCGTTGATGAGGAATTCGCCGTAGAAAACTTTTTCGCCGGAGGCCGGGTCGCGCGTGAACGCCACGCCGCTGCCGGAGTTCGTACCGGTGTTGCCGAACACCATCGCCTGCACGTTGACTGCCGTGCCCCACGCTGCCGGGATGTTGTATTTACGGCGGTAAACGATCGCGCGGTCATTCATCCACGAATTGAAAACGGCACCGACCGCGCCTTCGAGCTGCTTCCACGGATCGGCCGGAAAATCTTTTCCGGTGCGTGTTTTCACAAGCTTCTTGAAACGCGCGACAAGTTCTTGCAGATCGTTCGCCGTGAGTACCGTGTCTTCGACGTTCTCATCGCCGTGGCGTTCTTTTTTGATTTCGCCGATAACGACTTCAAACGGTTCGTGATCTTCGTTCGGGCCTTTTTGAACGCCGAGAACGACATCGCCGTACATTTGCACGAAACGGCGATAGCAGTCCCACGCGAAACGTTCGTTCTTCGTGACGGCCGCGAGCGCGAGAACCGTTTGGTCATTCAATCCCAAATTCAAAATCGTGTCCATCATGCCCGGCATCGAATCGCGAGCGCCGGAACGCACCGCGACAAGAAGCGGAAACCCTTTGGCATCGCCGAAAATTTTGCCGGTTTGTTTTTCCATCGCAAGCACGGCATTGCGAACTTGGACGGGAAACAGGTTTGCCGGGCAGCTGCGCTTGTTGGCGTAATAATACGAGCAAACCTCGGTCGTGATCGTGAAGCCCGGAGGCACCGGCAATCCGATGCGCGCCATTTCGGCAAGATTCGCACCCTTGCCGCCGAGCAACGCACGCATGGTCGTATTGCCGTCGGTCTTTTTACCGAACTCGTAAACGTATTTCACCGAGGCGGCGGGTTTCTTTTTAGATGGGGTTTTCGACATATGTTGGTAGTGTATTTGGAGATTAAAAAATCAGGTTAAAAACGTCGCACGCTCAATGACGCGTATTGTATGCAATTTCGTTAAGCAAGGACAATGACTTGCCGGCCAGCGCAAAAAACAAAGCCGAAATCAAACAGCCCGGCACAATCATCAACGCACTCAAAAAATTCACCGCACCGGCAGCGGTTCCCGGCGAGTCGCCGCCGGATCCGGCAAGACTCAGAATCGCGACACCGGCAATAACGATAATCGGCATCAAAACAAAAAGACCGGCAACGGCATAACAGGCAATAGCAAGCCAAGGCATGCGCGCGCCGGACTTTGCCGGCGAAACCGGCGACGGCTGCGAACTCTCTTCCGGTTGCGAGGCGGCAGTCGGTTCCGGCGAGACGGCAGGCGAAACTTTTGCTTCCTGCGCCGGCGCGGCTGCCGGTTGCGCCGCCGGTTTTACCGGTTGCGGCTGCGCGAGCTTTGCCGGTTGCGCGGCGGCGACCGGCACCGAGCGGATGAGTTGTTGCGGGCGCGCTGCCGGCGCCGGCGCGCCGGCGGCAAAAGCTTTGCTGAACGGCAACCATTGCGAATCGCCCGGTTTGGCAATCATGATGTCGCGCCCGGAAGTTTTCGCCTTCTCGGCTACTTCTCGCAAACCGGCTTCATCCACGGGACCGCACGGTTTGTTGTTTTCGTCAAGGTAATGGTAAGTGCTCATTGTTCGATGGGGTGAAAGTGAAAGAGACGATGAATGATTACGCCGCCGCCAAGACATCTGAAACGAGTTGTTCGATGCCGGTCGCAACATGCTTTATCGACGGCCCGAGCATGTATGCCGGCGTCGAAAAAATTTTATTTTTCGCATCGGAAACAACCGCCGAAACGGGAGCCGCGACATGCGCGGCACCGGTTTTTTCAACCGCGGCGGCGGTTCCGGCGTCATTGCCGATCGTCACGGAAACGCCGACGTCGCCGAACAACTTTGCGGCAATCACCGGCGCGATGCAGATAAAACCGAGCGGCTTCCCGGCGGCATGCGCGTCGCGCAAAATTTTGACGAGTTCCGTATTTATTTCCATGTCCGCGCCGGCGACGGCAAAATCGCATAAATTTTTCGCCGCGCCGAATCCGCCGGGCAAAACAATCGCATCCGTATTCCGGATACAAAGCTCGGAGAGTTTTTTGATATTCCCGCGCGCAATACGGGCGGACTCCGCCAGCACGTTTCGTTTTTCGCCGGCGACAACTTCGCCGGTCAGATGGTTTACAACGTGCATTTGCGCGACATCCGGCGCGTAACATTGCACATCCGCCCCCGCGCGATCGAGCGCGAGCAATGTCAAAACCGCCTCGTGAATCTCCGCGCCGTCAAAAAAGCCGCACCCGGATAAAATAACAGCAACACGCTTCATTTAAGAAATTGTTTAAAGCACATTTTAAAATAATACAGGGAAAAAATTTTATGAAAAAACATTTTGCCCTGCCCTTGTTTTCGCTGGTTGACCGTAAAAAAATCGATCCCGAAACTTCGGATTTGCGCGGACTGGCTGCGCAGCTCGAAAAATTCCTCGCACACAATTTTGACGTAACCGCCGGCACCGTTTCAATCGAAGGCGTCGCGCAAAACGCCGGCGAAATCGAATTGTTCCTGCTCCTTGCCGATGTGCCGGCCGAAAGCTGGCCGGCGCTCATGGCGCTCGCCGACGTGCAGAAAACGCAACTGTTCGTCTGCAAAATCGACGAAGATTCCGGCAGGTTCACGCTCACGCCGGCAAAATGATTTCGCGACGCGCGGCATAGCTGCCGTTCATCGGGAGAAAAAAGATTTTAGACAAATCCCGGTTCAGGATTCACGAGAGAGTCGCGCCGCGACTCAATGTGAATAACCTCGGGTGAATGTTCGCCGAAGGCGAACTGAAACCCGAGGAAAACGCCTCTTTTTTTCATGCGCCTCCGGAGGAGGCGAACTCACCGAAATATTAACGCCGCCGGAATTGTCCGCCTCTTCCGGAGGCGAATAATTTTTATGTTTTTTCCTCGGGTTACGTCGCGCCTCCGGCGCGTCTCACCCGAGGTTATTCACATTAAGCCGCGCTGCGGCTTTCGCCGCCGGGACAATGCCGGACACGAAAAAATCGCTAACGTCTCATTTCTTCCGGAAAGCGGCATAGCTGCCGGGAAAACAAAAAACGCGCCGAATCCGGCGCGTTTTTTGTTTCGGAAATTTCAAAGCGGACGCCTCAAAGTTTTTCCAATGCGTCAAAATCAATTACGGGTGCCGGCCGGCCCGACGGCAAACGCACGAGCGGCGTGCCGCTCGGCGTGTTCTCATTGATAAATCCGCAATTTTTCAGGAAGAAGGCGTTCCGAGTTTCCGTCACGCCGCCGGTATAATCGATGCGCACGCGCTTCCCGCCGGTGGCATCGCACGTAAAGCGGCCGTTGGTCAATTCATACCAATTACCGTCTTTGTCGCGCGCCCATTGATTGCCAAATCTTACGCTGCGCTCGCGCCAACCGGCGTTCGGGTTAAAGTTTTCAAGGAACGAGTGCGCACCGGTATACCAAGTATCCGTTTTCGGACGCGAGAAACTCGCGATGAGACGCCACTTGTTTTCTTCCGGCGCGAAAAAGTAGGCCGTGTAAACCGTGTTGCCGGTGCCGTCCGGATGCACTTTCGCAAGAAAACGGTAGGTGTTGCCGGCGCTCCATTGATAACGCAAATAGCTTTGGCCGCCGGCGCCTTCGTTGCCGAATTCCCCGATGTGCACATCCGCGCCTTGGCGCAATTTCTTCACGCGCATTTCCTCGGGAATTTCCTTCGGGTTATGCGTTTCAAACGGACTCCACACGGAAAACAGCACGCGGCGTTCCGTCGGCGAATTCACCTGCATGCCGAAATAACCTTGGCCGAATCCGCACGCCATGAAGTAAGTGTGCATCGTGTCTTCGCCGACCGGCACGTAAACTTCATTGTAAAAATATTCGATGTCCTTTCCTTCCGGCAATTGGTAGCCCATGTGGACAGACGGTCCGCGGCGGCCCCAGTAGTTTTCAAAATCATGCACGTAATTCACCGGGCATTTTACGCCGTCGAGAATGATGTCGGAAACCTCGCCGAACGTATTGCCGGTTTTGGAAACGCCGGAAAAATCGACGCGTTGATAACCGGCTTTTTCGAACGAAAAAGTGCCGACCGGCACGACGGAAAAATCGTCGGAATTAAGCGACACTTCGACCGTTTTGCCGGCGACGGTCACGTTGATTTTCGAATGCCCGCGCGCGCGCACCGAAACCTTCACGTCCTTTTGCGGTTCGGCGACGGAGAAATACGCGCTAACGACGGTGAGCGAATCCTTCCAATTTACGACGCCTTCATCGCGGATTTCTGCACCGGCAAAATCCGATGTGACGTAGGCATTTCCGCCGAGTCGGATTGTAGTCTCGTCGGCAATGCCGGCAAGCGTGCTTGCGACAACCGCCGCAAACGGGACGAGAAAAAGTTTTTTCAAGGGACGCATGATTTAACAAGTAAACAAAAACACTTTCCCGAAAAGAAAGTTTTTGAAAGTTAAAAAAAACCGCCGGCTGTCACCGGCGGTTTTCGCGTTCGCAACCGAAACGGTTACGTTACATTAAATTTATTTTCCGTAAACGTCGACTTCCACGTAGTGATTACCGGTGTTGCTCGTATTGCCGGCGCTGTAAAGGCGAACGTAACGCGCTTTGGCGCCGTCAACCTTTATCAATTTTCCTTCGTTCGTTTCGATGTAGGCCTTGTCTTTGCCGGCACCGCGTTTGGCAGTGTTGTCGAAGTCGGAATTAAACACGGTCGTCACGCCGTTTTCAAATTTGGGATCGTTGGAAACCTGCACGACAACGGCGCGATACGCGCGTTTTTGCCGATGGTAGTGCCAAAGGCAAATCGCATAAATGCTCGATTCCTTTTCCAGATCGATCTGCACCCATTGCACGCCCGGCGCGAGCTCGACTTCGTAGCCCTCGTCGGCGTCTTTGTCGCCGTCGGTCACATAAGACAACTCGCCGACAATCGGGAGTTTGTCGCTCGCCGTGACCGTTTTGTTGAGCGCAATGTTGCTCGTTCCTTCCGGCACCATAAGCGGTTCGCGCTTTGCCGGCGCGGCCTCAAGATTCTCGATTTTAATCGGAACGGGCGTCCCGACGATATTTGCCTTGGGCAACTCGATTTTGATTTCCACGAGTTTGTCCGACGCAAATGCCGCGGCCGGCATCACGCTCGCGAGAAGGAACAGGAGTGTCTTGGTTTTCATGTACGGGGGAATGTTTCAGCGAGTTAAAACAACTGCCGATAAAAAATGTTCTTAAAAAATTTACAAACCGGAGCCAAACGGAAACCGTCCGTATTTTTCATTTCTCATTTTCCGGCGCTGCCGGTTTAATGCGTTTTTCGTTTTAATAATTTCTCTTAAAAAACCGCCATGCCGATCCGCGTCCACGACACACTCAGCCGCAGCATCAAGCCTCTGCTCCCGAAGCAGCCCGGCGCCGAATACGGCATGTATTGTTGCGGGCCGACCGTTTACGGACCGGCGCACATCGGCAACTTCCGCACGTTCCTCGTGCAAGACGTGCTCCGGCGCGCGCTCCAACTCGACGGCCTTGCAGTGAAACACGTCCGCAACATCACCGACGTGGACGACAAAACCATCCGGCAATCGCAGGCGGAAAAAATCTCGCTGAAAGATTTCACGGCCAAATGGACGAAAAAATTCCACGCCGATTGCGACGCGCTGAACATGCTTGCGCCGCACGTCGAGCCGTCCGCCGTCGAACACATCCCGCACCAAATCGCGATGATCGAAAAACTCGTCGCCGGCGGCCATGCCTACAAAACCGGCGACGGTTCCGTGTATTTCAAAGTCTGCTCGTGCCATGATTACGGAAAACTCGCGCACCTCGACCGCGACTCGCTCCGCACGCAGGACACGAACAGCGCCGGCAGCGTGAACGACGCCGACGAATACGAGCGCGAAAGCGTGTCGGACTTCGCGTTGTGGAAAGCGCGCAAACCGGCGGACGGCGAAAATTTTTGGCCGAGTCCGTGGGGCGAAGGTCGCCCCGGCTGGCACATCGAGTGCTCGGCGATGAGCACGCACTATCTCGGCGAAACCTTTGATTTGCACGGCGGCGGCATCGACCTGTGTTTTCCTCACCACGAAAACGAAATCGCACAATCGGAATGCGCCACCGGCAAAAAAGATTTCGCCGCGCACTGGTTTCACAGCGCGCACTTGATGGTGGACGGCGCAAAAATGTCGAAAAGCCTCGGCAATCTTTACACGCTCGACGACCTCGTCGCCAAAGGCGCGACGCCGCCGGCAGTGCGCTACGCGCTCATCGCCGGCCACTACCGGAGCCAACTCAATTTCACGTTAAAAAGCGTGGAAGACGCCGCCGGCGCGATTGCGAAAATCGAAAAAGCGGCGACAAAACTTTTGGAAAAATGCGGACTCTCGCCGGCGGATTTCGCGCCGCCGGTCGTGTTGGAAAAAAACACCGCGTGGGGCGCATTTTTGCCGGCGTGGGAAACGCTCTGCGACGACTTGAACGTCCCCGGCGCGCTCGGAAAAATCTTCACCGCGTTGCACGCCGCAAACGATCCGGCGCTCACCGTCGAACAAGCGCGCGCGGATTTGAGCGGCCTGGGAAAAATTCTCTACGCGCTCGGCATCCGGCTTTTCACTGCAAAAAAAGACGCCGCCGGCGCGGACGAAATTCCGACGGAAGTTGCGGCGCTCGGCGCGAAACGCTGGGCGGCGAAACAAGCGAAAGATTTTGCCGGCGCTGACGCGATGCGCGGCGAGTTGGAAAAACTCGGCTGGAAATCGCTCGATCGGAAAGACGGCTACGCGCTTGTGAAATTATAGGGACGTGTGCTTGCGGCATCCGCAAGCACATGCTTACTTGTCCGTTTCCGTCGCCGGAGGCGATTCCGGCGGAGGCGGCGGTTGACCGGGACGGCCCGGGCGCAATTTAGCGCGAAGCCCCATGACGTAAGCGCGCCGTTCTTCCGGCGTCATTTTTTTGAATGCAGCCGCTTCGGCTTCTTTTTTTTCCGGCGGCAGCGAATTCCAATACCGCACCAAGAAATTTGTCCGGCGTTGCCGGTTTGCCTCGTCGATTTCGCGCCGTCCCGCGTGCCGCAATTTTTCTAATTTTTGACGCAGCTCGCTGCGCTCTTCGGGCGTCATTTTTTCCAACCGTTCCACGGATTGACGCAACGCGGCGAGTTTTTCCCGAGGCAATTCGGCCAACCGCATCAGCCCGTGAATTTCTTCGCGGGAAAGCGCCTTGAGCGATTCATCGTCAACAAGCGATGCAGCCGGCGTTTTTCCTGTTTTCTCCGGCACGGACTCGCCGGCAAAAGCAGACACCGACACGGCGAGTGCCGATAAAATCAAAGTGCGCGGGTAAAAATTTTTCATATTATGTCCGGGTGGTTAAAGTATCGAGCCACGCAATCGCGTTGTCGTTAATACGGCTGCCGAGCGCTGCGGTTTCCCGAATCGCGTCCGATTGCGCCGGCGACGCCGCAAAAGCATCGTTTCGCAAGAGCGCGGCAAGCTCCGGATCTGCGGCGACGGCGCGGGCGACAGTTTGCTCGGCGTCAGATTGCGCCGGCGTCGAGACATAAACGTTCAGCGAAACAAGAACGGCGATTGCCGCCGCGACGGCAAAACCGCTCCACGCGAAAACGCGGCGAAACAGAATAACTTTTTTTTGTCCGGCAACAATGCCGGCGAGGAATTTCTCGGTATGCCCGGCGTGCGTTCTCGCGATTTTCGCCGCGAAGCAGGCATCGATTTTCAAATCGAGCGCGTCGCCTTCGCCGGCGGCAATCGCGGCGAACACGGAATCGGCAAAATCTTTTTGAGGCACGACCGGCCGCGACGCCAGAAGCGCGTCCAAGCGTGTTTCGGAAATGTCCTCGTTTTTATTTGTCATGGTTATTCGGCGGAAAAAACCCCGGCAAAGTGTGTGTGTTTCATCTTTCGGTTATTTTTCGACAAACTCTTTAAGTAGTTCGCGCAGCTGTTGGCGTGCGCGAAAAATCAAAGTTTTCACAAGCGCGGCGGAAACATCCATCGCCTCGGCGATTTCTTCGTAACTGAGTTCTTGTTGTTTATACAGCAGGATGGCGGTGCGCTGATTTTCCGGCAAAGCGAGAACCGCCTTCGCGAAGGCTTCTTCGATTTCGGCGCACGCACGGACGGAGGCGTCGTCGCCGGCGATTTCCGGCGCAAAACTTGTCGGGTCGTAAAGCTCGGCAGGTTTGCGACGCCTGCGGCGGAGTTCGTTGATGAGGATGTTACGCGCGATGTGAAAAATATAAGTCGAGAATCGCGCCTTCGGCGTGTATTTCGCCGCGTTTCGATAAATGCGGATAAAAACGATTTGCGCGAGATCCTCGGCGGTCTGACGCGAATAACACGAGCGATAGAAAAAATTCACGATCGGGTCCTGCCACTTGACGATCAGCATGCGCAATGCGTTTTGGTCGCCGGCACCGACAAGCGCCATCAACCGAATATCCCCGGCATCCGCGTCGCCTTCCGGGGCGGCTGCTTCATCATCGGGGATAATCTCGGGCACGACAGGCATTTTGGAAAAAAGAAAGTTGAACCGCGCCGAACGAAGAAAAGTTACACTCGCTTTCGCGTTATCTGCGCGACCACGCACGCAGCAAGCGCAACAGGACATATTCGATCGCGGCCGCATCGCCGAAATTTACTTCGAGCAACCCGGCTGCCTTTTCGAGTTCGGACAGTGATTCGTGCAACGCGCGCGTTCCGGCGGCACTCGGGTTCGCGGCATGCATCCGGCGCAAACATTCCGCAATTTCGGCAAAACGCCGTTGCCGGATATTTTTGAACACGCCGGTTTCAAGCGCGAGTTCCTGCTCCTCGGAAATGCCCTCCGGCAAAGTTTCTTTCAGCCTTTTCCATTCCGCGGCGGATGCCGTTTTCAAATCCGAGTCGAAGCGGGCCGCCAATCCGTAGAATGCGAAAATCGCGTCGGCGACACGCGCCGGCGTAAACGGCGCGACAAGCCCCTTAATCCCGTCCTCAAGCAATCGCAACCATTCGCCCCACGCGGCGTCCGGCGTTTCGGCAAAATCCGGCGCGACGCGAAAATGCAAACACCGGCTGCGCACCGTGTCGCTCAGGTGGGTCGGCTTCGTCGTGAGCAAAAAAATCGTGCAATCCGCCGGCGGCTCTTCGAGCGTTTTCAAAAACGTGTCGGCGGTTTCCTTCTGCATGCGCTCGGCATCGTAAATGACGGCGACTTTCCGCTCGGCGACCGCCGGCGTTTTTAAAATTCTTTCGTTTATCAAAACACGCATGTCCTCGATGCCGATGCGCCGCATTTTGTTCGCCGGGCGCAACGCATGCAGATCCGGGTGCGCGCCGACGCGCTCCGGCGACGTCTCCAACAAGCGCGCAGCGATTCGAAAACACGCGCGTTCGAGCGTTTCGAGACTCACGCCGTGCAGCATGATTCCGTGCGGCAGCCGGCCGTTGTCGAGCGCGCGCAACAATACCTCGACAACATCGCGGCGATTCGCTTCCGGCGCGCTCCGGTCAGAAATTTCGCTTAGTGAATTCATGCCAAATTTTCCCGCCGATTTCCTCCGGCGAAAGCCGCGCGTTGACGACAAAAAAACGCTCCGGCAATTCCGCCGCGAGCTTGCGGTAACCGGCGCAAACCCGGTCGTAAAACGCCGTTTCCATCGCCTCCATCCGATCCGCTTTGCCGGCGCGATTGCGCGCGCGGTCAAGCCCGTCCGACGCCGGCAAATCGAGCAAGACCGTAAACGCCGGCAACAAACGGCCGGTCGCGAAATCATTTAATTGCTCGATAAACGCCCCCGGCAAACCGCGCCCGCATCCCTGGTAAACAAGCGTCGAATCGGTGAACCGGTCACACAAAACGATATCCCCGGCATCCAGCGCCGGACGAATAATCTCTTTTACAAGTTGCGCGCGACTCGCCGCAAAAAGCAACAATTCAGATTCGTCCGAAAGCCGGTCGCCGTAAGGCGCGTGCTTCAAAATATCGCGCACCGCTTCGCCGAAATCCGTGCCGCCGGGCTCACGCACGAGCCGCACGGTTTTGCCGGCCGCCCGCAAGCGGTCGGCGAGCAATGCGATTTGCGTCGATTTCCCCGCGCCCTCCGTCCCCTCGAACGTGATGAATATGCCGCCGTTTTTTTGCATTCGCCCCGAGGGGAATCCAAAAAGGAAAAAGTTAAAAGTAAAAACTGCCGGAACGCCTCCGCCGACCGGCCGAAAATAACCGCCGACAACATCCCAAACACTTGACACCGCCGGCGGCATCCTTACCAACTCGCGCACACAACGAAAAATCTTTCCACGAGAAAGCGGGTGAAAACCCGCTTTTTTTAATCCTTACATAACAAAAACAAACTTCGCCGCAATGAGTAACGAAATTCTTTCAGTCCTCGAATACATGGAAAAAGAAAAAGGCATCGCGCGTGCCGACATGATCGAGACCATCATAGGCGCCATCAAAGGCGCTGCGGAAAAAGGCATTAACGCCGGGCAGGAACTCAAAATCGCCATCGACCCGCGCACCGGAAAACTCGAAGCGTGGACGCTCCTTACGGTCGTCGATTCCGTTTCCGATCAGCTGAGAGAAATCCACGTTTCCAACGCCGCAAAGTTTGCCAAAAACCCGCAAATCGGCGAGGTTGTCGAAAAACCGATCAATACCTCCGAACTCGGACGCATCGCCGCGCAAACCGCCCGGCAAGCAATCATGCAGCGCATCCGGCAATTCGAAAAAGACCGCATCTTCGACGAATTCAAAGATCAGGTCGGCACCATCGTCACCGGCATCGTCCGCCGCAAAGAACGCGGCGACCTCATCGTCGAACTCGGCAAAGCCGAAGCCTCCCTGCCCTCGCGTGAACGCTCGCCCGGCGAAGACTTCGCCCCCGGTGACCGCATCCAATGCCTGCTGCACGAAATCGAGACGACCGCGCGCGGGCCGGAAATCATCCTCAGCCGCGCCAATCCGAATTTTGTCCGCAAAATGCTTGAACGCGAAGTTGCCGAAATCAGCGACGGCACTGTGTTCATCGCCGCGCTGGCCCGCGAACCCGGTTCGCGCACAAAAATTGCCGTCGACACCCGCGACCCGAAAGTCGACCCGGTCGGCGCCTGCGTCGGCTCGCGCGGCGCACGCGTTCGCAACCTCGTAAAAGAACTCGGCAAAGAAAAAATCGACATCATCCGCTGGTACCAAGACCCCATCCGCATGTTGCAGGAAGCCGTCAAACCGGCAGTCGCACGCAACATCCGTCTCGACGAAGCCGACCACAAAATCACATTCGAAGTCGCCGAAGAAGACCTTGCCGTCGCCATCGGACGCAAAGGTCAAAACGCGAAACTCACCTCCCGCATCATGGGATGGCGCCTGGACATCAAGAAAGAAGAACGCCGCGACACCTCTTTTGAAGAAAAGATGGCAAAAGCCGCATCGGGACTGAGCAATCTCCCCGGAATCAACAAAGGACTTTCCGAACGCCTCGTTTCGAAAGGATTTGTCAGCCTCGAGACTTTCGACGGCATCGCGTCGGAAGATCTCGTCGACGCCGGTTTCGAACCGGCCGAAGCCGCGATGATCATCGAAAACGTCGCCGAAGCGCTCAAAAACCGGTCGGGACAATAATTTTGACCTGAGCGGGACAAAAAGCATCAATTACGGAAAACCAACAAGCCGCCGGCAAACCGCATGAGCAAACGCGTCAACGAATTATCAAAAGAACTCGAAATCAAAAACAACGAGTTAATCGCCCTTATCAACGAAGGCTTTCCGGATCTCGGCGTCAAGTCGCACTCCAACAGCATTCCGACGATTTATCTGGATGACGTCGTCAAATACGTAAAAGGAAAAATCGAAACCGGAAATACCGCGGAACCCCCGCCGGCAAAACCCGAAGCAACGACGCCCCCTCCCGCGCCCGCCGCCAAAGCACCCGCGCCGGTAACGCCCCCGGCAGGCAAGCCCGCCCCGCTCACGCCCCCGCCCGCAATGGCCAAGGCCCCCGCGCCGCTCCCGCCGCCCGCCTCGCGCCCCGCGCCGGTAACGCCCCCGCCCGTTTCAATTCCGCCGGCAACGCCGCCGGTAACAGCCAAAGCGCCCGCGCCGGTGCCGCCCCCGGCAAGCAAACCCGCCCCGCTCACGCCCCCGCCGATAATCGCCAAGGCACCCGCACCGCTCCCGCCGCCCGTCGCGTCCCGCCCGGCACCGATTACGCCGCCCCCGATGCACAAAGCGCCGGGCGCGCTCCCGCCGAGCCCCGGTGCCGGCGCAGCACCTTCGCTGCCCTCGCCCGCCGCCCCGGCCGCAGCCGCCTCCGCCGACAATGCCGGCCAAATTATCACCGTGCGCCCACCGATCGTCGTTCGCGACTTTGCGATTGCGCTCAATTTACGCCCGTTCCGCCTTATTTCCGAACTCATGGAAATGGGGATTTTCGCGGCGATGAACCAAACCATTGAGGAAAACGTCGCCGTCCGCATTGCGAAAAAACACGGTGTCGCCCTCGAAGTCCGGCACCGCGGCGAAGCCGTGCAACAACCGAAAAAGGTTGAAGAAAAGCCGAAAACCGACGACCCGAAACTGCTCGAACCGCGTCCGCCGGTCGTTTGCGTACTCGGTCACGTCGACCACGGAAAAACTACGCTCCTCGACTTTTTCCGCAAAACCAGCGTCGTTTCCGGCGAAGCCGGCGGCATCACGCAGCACATCGGCGCATACTCCGTCGAACATGCCGGCAAACGTATCACATTTTTGGATACACCGGGTCACGCCGCATTTTCAAAAATGCGCGAACGCGGCGCCGAAGTCACCGACATCGCGATTCTGGTTGTCGCCGCCGACGACGGTTTCATGCCGCAAACCGACGAAGCGCTCAAATTTGCTCAGAAAAACAACGTCCAAATCGTCGTCGCAATCAACAAAGTCGACGCCAAGGGCGCGAATGTTGACCGCGTTAAACAGCAAATGCAGCAACGCGGCATCGCGCCGGAAGATTGGGGCGGCACCGTTTTGACCACGCCGGTCTCCGCGCTCAAAGGCACCGGCATGAGCGAACTGCTCGACGCCGTGCTTCTCCAAGCCGAAATGATGGAACTGAAAGCCAACCCGAAATGTCCGGCGGAAGGCATCATCATTGAAGCGCAAATGGAAACCGGTCGCGGCCCGACCGCCACGCTCATCGTCCAAAAAGGCACGCTCAAAATCGGCGACGCCTTCGTTTGCGGACAACATTTCTGCAAAGTCCGCGCCATGCTCGACGACCGCGGCAACCGGCTCAATTCCGCACCGCCCGGCACCCCGGCGCGTGTCCTCGGCTGGGCCGGCGTTCCCACGCCCGGCGCCGTTTTCCAAGTTTGCAAAAACGCCCGCGAAGCCGAAAACCTCGCGGAAGAAAACGCGCTCAACCTTCGCAAGGCACTCGAAGAAGAAGCCGACGAAGCCAAGGCAGTCAAAGCGGCCGATCTCGGAAAACTTTCGGACATGGATCGCCTCATGGCGGCCATCCGGCAAACCAAGGACAAGACGCTCAAAGTCGTTTGCAAAGCCGACGTCAACGGCACGCTCGAAGCGCTCATCGCGTGTCTCGAAGGCATCAAGTCGAACAAAGTTAAACTCGAAGTCATCGCATCGAGCGTCGGCCCGATTACGCCGAACGACGTCAACGTCGCTTCTGCCGGCACTGCCACGATCGTCGCCTTCGACGTCACAGAAGACAACGGCGTCGGGCCGCTTTTGAAGCGCCACGGCGTCAAAGTCATCAAGCACGACATCATCTACATGCTCCTCGACATGGTGAAGGATGAGATGGCGGGCCTGCTCGACCCGGAGGAAAAAGAAAACAAAGTCGGCATGGCCGAAGTGCGCGCGACATTCCCGTTCGGCAAAGGCCTCGTCGCCGGCTGCATGGTCACCGAAGGCCGCATCCAGCGCGACTTCAAGGCGCGCCTCCACCGGAAAGGCAAAATCGTTTACGCCGCGCCGATCGACACGCTCAAACG
>JAVBUU010000078.1:0-19768 GCA_031555005.1 Opitutales bacterium
TTCATTACCTTCGCCGCTTTATCCCATTTTCACTTTCATGAAACAACGCACCCTGCAACGCGAAGTCTCGGTCAACGGAAAATCACTTCATACCGGTCAGGAAGTTACGCTCACGATGAAACCCGCTCCGGAAGACACCGGCATCGTTTTTCGCCGGGTCGACATCATCGGAAAACCGGAAGTGCGTCCCACCGTGGACATGGTTACGGATCTCGTGCGCAACACCACCGTCACGTCCGATCACATAAAATTGCACACCATTGAGCACGTGCTTTCGGCGTTTAACGGCATGGGCATCGACAATGCCATCGTTGAGATGGACGCCTCCGAGCCGCCGATTCTCGACGGTTCGTCGCGCCCGTTCGTAAATTTAATCCGGCAAGCCGAGATCATCACGCAATCCAAAGACCGCGTTTATTTTGAATTGAAAGAGCCGATCACGATCAACGACGGCAACCGTTCGATCATCGCCCTGCCCTACGACGGGTTCCGCATCACCTGCACCTCCGCCGACGACCGCGGCATCCACACGCAACACCTCACGATCGACATCGACCCGGAGGTTTACGAAGCGCAAATCGCCGCCTCGCGCACGTTCACGATTTACGAAGACATCGAAGAACTCCTCAAAAAAGGTCTCATTCAAGGCGGCTCCCTCGACTCCGCAATCGGGATTAAAGGCGATAAAATCGTCTCCAAAGAACCGCTGCGTTTCAAAGACGAATTTGTCCGGCACAAGATTCTCGACATCATCGGCGACATCGTGCTCGTAGGCATCCCGATCAAAGCGCACATCATCGCAGTGCGCACCGGACACGCGCTCAACGCACGGCTCTCGGCACTCGTGCGCGCACAATGGCTCGACTCGATCAACCCGAAGAAAAAGAAAAAACCGACCGGAAGCGAAGGCACGCCCAAAGACGTTTCGCCGCTCACCGGCGCGTTGGACATCCGCGGCATTCTCAACAAAATCCCGCACCGGTATCCCTTCGTGATGATTGACCGCGTGACCGAAGTCATCAGCGAAAACGAACTCGTCGCGATTAAAAACGTCACGATCAACGAACCCTTTTTCCAAGGCCACTTCCCCGGCCGCCCGGTGATGCCCGGCGTCCTCCAACTCGAAGCCATGGCGCAAGCCGCCGGCTTCCTCATGTTGCGCCTCACGTCGAACGAAAACAAAGTCTGTTACTTCATGAGCGCGGACAAAGTGAAATTCCGCAAAGCCGTCACGCCCGGCGACCAACTGGAAATCCACGCTAAACTCACGAAAACGCGCGGCACCACACTCGGCATCGCCGAGTGCGAATGTAAAGTCGCCGGCGAAATCGTTTCCTCGGCGGAAATCATGTTCACCATCCTCGACGCCGGCGAAAACGAATAAAACCGAATAATTTTTTTCGAAAAAATGGCCGCAACCATTCACCCGACTGCCATTGTTGAAGACGGCGCGAAACTCGGCGACGGCTGCGTAATCGAAGCCTTTGCCTACGTCGGTGCGGACGTCACGCTCGGCGAAAACTGCATCGTCCGGCACCATGCCACCGTCGAAGGGCTGGTCATTGCCGGCACCGGCAACGAGATTTTCCCCTACGCGCTCATCGGCGGAAAGACCCACGACCTGAAATACAAAGGCGGCACCACCGGCTTGCGCATCGGCGACAACAATGTCTTTCGCGAATACACGAGCGTTCATCCGGCAACGGACGACGGCGATTTCACGATTATCGGCAACAACAACAACCTCCTCGCCTACACGCACATCGCGCATGATTGCGTCCTCGGCGACAACATCATCATGAGCGGCCACAGCGCGCTTGCCGGCCACGTTGTCGTCGGCGACTTTGCCGTTATCGCCTGGGGCTGCGGCGTGCATCAGTTTTGCCGCATCGGCGAACACTGCATGGTTGCCGCAATGACACGCATCGTCCGGGACGTGCCGCCCTACATGACGGTCGAAGGCTCGCCGCCGGAAGTGCGCGCAATCAACAAAATCGGATTGGAACGCCGGGGCTTCACGCCGGAACAAATCGCGGCGGTTTCAAAAATGCTGAAAATCATTTACCGCGGCGGCAATAACCGCACGCAGGCCTTGGAAAAAATCGCCGCCGACCCGGCGTTGTCTCAAACGGCGGAAGGCAAAAAGGTCATTGAGTTTTACCGCGCCACCGCGCGCGGCGTGATTTAACCGGCGCGCCGGAAATAAATCGGAGAGGCGCACTTCCGCGCGCCCGTGCCCGACGCTTATAACGTTTTCGAACAACATTGAGCGGTTGGCGAAACGATTCATTTTAAACAGGAGGACGCGGAGGTCGCAGCGGATAATTCCTCCACACTCTCCGCGTCCTCCTGTTTATATTTTTCAAATACAGACACGCCTCCCCAACGTATTTGTGAAACGCCGGATAAGCCGCGACTTTACTCCACGTTTTGCACCTGCTCTCGAATACGCTCCAATTCGTTTTTCGCCTCAATCACGCAACGCGTCACCTCGATTTGATTCGCCTTACTGCCGATTGTGTTCAGCTCGCGATTCATTTCCTGGCAAATGAAATCTAACTTCCGGCCCACGTCCCGTTTTTCGGAAAAACATGCGCGAAACTGCGTGAAGTGACTCCGCAACCGCGTCGTTTCCTCGGCAATATCGCTCCTGTCGGCAAACAACGCCAGTTCCTTCAACACGCGCTCGTCGGACAAATCCAACGCAAGCCCCGCCTGCTGCAACCGCGCAAACAGCGACTCGCGATAACGCGCCGCGTTGCCGGCGGAAAACGTCACGATTTGTTCGGTCAAATTTTCCAACGTCGCCAGCCGGTCGCCCAAATCTTTTTCCAAAAACGCCCCTTCCCGCTCGCGCATCGCGACGAGTTGCGCCAACGCCTCGCGGGTCGCGGCCTCAAGCGAGCCGGCAACTTTTTCGTCGTCGAGCGCCGGCAATCCCTCGCGCCGCACGCGATGCAATTCCGCCAGACGCACCAACGCGCCGGCATCCGGCGCAAACGCGATCCCGAGCGCCGTCGCCTGCGCTTCGAGCTTTTGCAGCGACTCGCGCATCGCGTCGTTATCCCAGGCAAGCGCGGCGGATTCGCCGGCGGCAAAACGCGTTTGAAAAATCAGCGAAATTTTCCCGCGCGACGCGCTCTCGCGCACCCACGCCGTCACGAGCCGCTCCAAGCCGGACCACTCCTGCGGACCCGACACGAAAACCTCTAAACCGCGCCGGTTCACGGCACTGATTTCGAGCGTCATTTCGACGTTGCCGGCGGAAAATCCGGCACGTCCGTAACCGGTCATGGAGCGAAGCGGCATAGGTGTTTTTATTAAACCGGCGATTAGAGGATTTTCGGGCATTGCCGGCAACCGGCAAAGTGCCGGCACTTTGCCGGCGGGGGTTTTGTGCTCCGGGGTTGAAATCGCAACACTTTGAAACAACGTGCCGGTTATGCGCCGCTTCCTTTTATTGTTCGCCTGCCTGTTTTCCTTGTTCGCCGGCGCGCCGGCGTTCGCGTCCGACGCCCCGGCGACACAACCCGAAAAAACCGCCGGCGGCGCCGCAACGGATAAAAAGGCCGTCGTCGTGCGCATCGACGGCGAAATCGGCGAACCGCACCTTTTCATCCTGCGCCGCGCCGTCAAAGACGCCATCAACGAAAACGCCGGCGTCTTCCTGATCGATTTGAACACGCCCGGCGGCAACGTCGATTCGATGCTGAAAATCGTCGAGGCGCTGAGTAATTTTCCCGGCAAAACAATCACCTACGTCAACGACGAAGCGATTTCCGCCGGCTCGTTCATCGCGACCGTGACGGACGAAATTTGGTTTGCGCCGCGCGGCACGATGGGTGCGGCAGACGTCGTCAAGGGCGACGGCAGCGACATCGGCGAGACGATGAAATTGAAAATGCACAGTTTCCTCGACGCCAAAATCCACGCGCTCGCCGGCAACAAAGGCGTTTTCCGGCGCGATGTGCAGCGCGCCATGATGGACGCCGACTTCGAGCTGAAAATCGGCGACACGGTAATAAAACCGAAGGGCGTGCTGCTCTCGCTCACGGCCAAAGAAGCGGTAAAAACTTACGGCGATCCGCCGACGCCGTTGCTCGCGGCCGGCATCGCGAAAAACACGGATGCGGTTTTGCACGCCGTTTTCGGCACGGAAAAATTCACTGTGGAGCATTTTGAAAACAATTGGGCGGAAACGCTCGCGCTGTTGATTCAACGCCTTGCGCCGGTGCTTCTCGCGATTGCCGGCATTTGCGTTTTCATCGAATACAAGACGCCGGGCTTCGGCGTTTTCGGCATCACAGCCGGCATTTTATTTCTCGTCGTTTTCGCCGGCAATTACACCGCCGGCCTCGCCGGACACGAACCGCTGGCGTTGCTCCTGCTCGGCGTCGTTTTGATCTCGGTCGAGATGATCTTTTTCCCCGGCACCTTCATCGCGCTTTCGTTGGGAGTTCTCAGCCTCTTTGCCGGTCTCGGTTGGAGTATGCTGGATGTTTGGCCGCAAAAGGATTTTGAATTTTCGCCGGAAACGCTCGCCGCGCCGGTCATCCGGTTCGGATTGGCGACGCTGATTTTTACCGTGTTTTTTGTTTTGCTTTGGAAATTTTTTCCCCGTCGCGCGGCGGTGAAAACCGGACTTGTTTTGGAAGCCGTCGTCGAAACGGAAAACATTTCGCCGGCGACCGGCGCCGACATTCTTTCCGACAAAAACAACGCCGGCGTCATTCCGAATCCCGGCGAACGCGGCAAAGCGAAAACCGATTTGCGCCCGGCGGGAATTGTCGAAATCGCCGGCAAACGCTACACGGCCGTCGCCGTCGCCGGCATGGTCGAATGCGGGAAAAACATTGTCGTTGTCGGCACGCGCGAACACGCGCTGACCGTGGAAGAAACCGCGTAACGCCGAATCGCCGACAGCCTACTCCTCCGGCGTGATGACGTAGGCCAATGACGCCTCTTCGCGCAAATGACGGTTCGCGAATGCCGCGAGCGCGCCGGCGTCGAGCGCGTTAAGGCGCTTCTCCCATTCCGCGTCGCGATTGGCGGAACGCCCGTAAAGCACGTTTAAACCGGCGTTGAGCGAGCGCGCGCCGGGCGATTGGCGTGCCATGCGTTGCGCGGTGCGCAATCGGGTTTTTCCGGAGGAAATTTCTTCTTCGGAAATTTCGCCGGCGCGAATGCGCGCGAGTTCTTCCCGCATGGCGTCGAGCACCGGCTCGACTTGTTCGGAGTTGGTGCCGGCGTAAAGGTAAAACAGGCCGCCGTTGATCGCGCTCATACGCGACGCGCCGACGAAATACGCCATGCCGCGTTCTTCGCGCACGGAAATGAAAAGACGGCTCGCCATGCCGCTGAGTAACTCGTCGAGCAGTTGGCCGGCGATGTAATCGTCGTCGATGACGCCGGCGTCGGGGAATCCCAAAAACACGACAGCCTGCTCGCACGCGCGTTTTTCGTCGCGTCGTCCGCGTGCCGCCGGCGCGCCGAACGCCGGCAGTGCCGGCGGCACTTCCGGACCTTTCGCGTTTTCGAAGTATTTTCTCAGCGAGGCCAAGATTTCGTCGCGGTCAAAATCGCCGCTGACCGAGATGACGCAATTGGCCGGCGAAACGAGCGCGGCATGGAGCGCGGCAACGTCCGCGACCGTCATTGCCGCCAAATCCTTCTCCGTGCCCATGTGGTCGGTCGCAAACGGATGATCGCCGAAAAACAATTCGCGCAGCCGGCGTTTGCCGTATTCGACGACGTCGTCGGCTTCTTCCTGCAAAGCGGAGCGCTGCGCGTCACGTTCTCGGGCGAATGTTTTTTTGTCGAAAGCCGGGCGCAAAATCGCGTCGGCAAGCAGCTCGTGCGCGATTTCGTGGTCGCCGGTGAGGACTTCAATCGCGAGACCGAAGCTGTTATTGCCGGCGGTTTCCTGAAGCGAGGCGCCGGCGGCCTCGGCAAATTCGGCGACTTGCGCGGCGGTGCGCTTTTGCGTGTCGCGCGCCATGAGCGTGGCCGTCATCGCACAAAGGCCGCGCCGGTTTTCCGGTTCGCGCGCGCCGCCGCCGAGAAAGAGCGCGCGGTAATTGATTTTCGGATACAGCTCCGTCGCCTGCAAAACAATACGCAGTCCGTTGTCCAAGCGGATTTCTTCAAACTCCGGAAACCCTTTTGCCGGAACGGGCGTCGCCGGTTTTCCGGTTTCCGGGAGAACAACGCTCGGTTCCATCGCGTGGCAGGTAAGCTTGTCGTCGCGGATATGCCGGCGCGCGGCGGCGAGTACGGTTTCCGGCGTAAGCGATTGGATTCTTTGCAAATAAAGACGCGGATAGCCGAGGTCGCCTATAACGACGGCGTGCGCGCCGAGTTGGCCGGCCATGCCTGAAACGGTCTTGCGGCTTTCCAAAAACGCCATGACGCAGGCGCGGCGCGCTTTGGAAAATTCGGCCTCGCTGAAACCCTCACGCAGCGCGGTCGCGAGCGTTTCGAGAACGGCTTTTTCGACGGCATCGCGCTTACCGGGATCGGCCGTGTACCAAAGCCAGAACAGCCCGGTTTCGCCGGGCGCCCAATTCGAGGCGTCGATTTGGTGCACGAGCCCGAGTTGTTCGTGAAGCGCTTGGTGCAGCCGGCTGCTTTGGCCCATGCCGACGAGAAGCGAGAAAATATCAAGTGCCGGCGCGTCGGGATCGCGCATGCCGGGGATGCGCCACGCCATGCAACCGCGCAGGACTTGGACGTCGGCAAGCATCGCGTTGCGACGCATGGCGAGTTGCGGCGGTTCCGCCGGAATGTTCGGCGCGCCGAGTGCGCCGGCGGGCGCGTTGCCGAAATATTTTTTGACGAGCGAAAAGACAGTTTCCTCGTCGGCGTCGCCGGCAATGACGACGACCGTGTTGTTCGGGAGATAGCGCGCCTTGTAATAAGTAAGCAATTGCGCGTGCGTGATTTTTTCGAAAACGGATTTCAGCCCGATCACCGGCAGCCGATACGGATGGACGCGGAAGGTTTCTTCAAGCACGGCCTCGGCAAGCAGCGAATCGGGATCGTCGTCGCGCATGTCGATTTCGCGCAAAATCACGGCGCGTTCGCGCTCGGTGTCCTCGGGCGAGATTTTCGCGCGCAGCATCATTTCGGCGAGCACGTCGATCGCGATTTCAAGCCCTTCCGCCGGTAAATCGACGTGATAAACGGTACGGTCGAACGTCGTGTAAGCGTTCATGGCACCGCCGGCTTTTTGAATGACTTGGTTAATTTCCCGGCAGGAATATTTTTCCGTGCCTTTAAAGACCATATGCTCGAGGTAGTGCGAGAGACCGGCACCGAGCAGTTCCCCTTCGTGAATGCTGCCGGTTTTCACCCATGTTTGCACGGAAAGGAGTCCGACGCCCGGTTCGGGGCGAAACAAAATCGTGAGGCCGTTTTCAAGAACGCGCTTGTGCGGTTCGGGGCCGAAAAGTTGTTCGGGGGAAAGGTGCGAATTCATTGAGGAACGGGTTAAATGAAGATGTCGCCTGCCGCAGGCAAGGGCCGTTTGCCGGAGGGTTCTTTCTTGTTTCGCGCAAAAAAATTTCCCGGTTGTTGCCGGCACGGAATCACGCGTTACAGTATCGCCTCATGTCGAAGAAAAAGGTTCTTGTTCCGTTGGTTGACGGATTTGAAGAAATCGAGACCGTCGTGCCGGTTGATTTGCTGCGTCGCGCCGGCGCGGAGGCCGTCCTTGTCGCATTCGGCAAAGACATCCGCGTCACGGGGCGTTGCGGAATCATCATACGCGCGGACACATTTTCGAACGCCGTGCGTGCCGACGATTTCGACATGTTGTTTTTGCCGGGCGGCCCCGGCGTTCCGACATTGCGAAAGACGGAAAACATCGCCGAAACGGTTCGCGAATTCGCCGCCGCCGGCAAACTGATTGCCGCGATTTGCGCCGCGCCGCTTGTTTTGAAAGATGCGGGATTGCTGCCGGACGGACGGCGTTTCACGGCGCACTTTTCGACCGCCGGCGAATTGCCGGCGGCGCTTGCCGGCGAGCGCGTGGTGCGGGACGGAAATATTATCACGTCGCGCGGCGCCGGCACCGCGCAGGATTTCGGCTTGGCATTGGTGCGCATTTTGTGCGGCGACGCCGCCGGCGAGGCAGTCGAAAAAGCGATAATGGCATAAAAAAAGAGCCTCTCGCGGAGACTCCTCAATAAACGTTTTCCCGGCGGACGCGTTTACGCTTCGTCAAACTTTCGCGCGAAGAGCGCTTCCAGCTCATCGAGCAGTTTTTCCGTCCCTTCGCCGGAAGCGATGAACCGGAGATTCGAGCCGTTGCCGGCCGCCAACATCATCAATCCCATGATGCTTTTGCCGTTAACCTCCTCGTCGTCCTTGGCGACTTGAAGTTCAATGCTCGGGTATTTGTTGGAAATGCGCACAATCATCGCGGCCGGACGCGCGTGAATCCCCATCTTGTTTTGGACGGTCAGGACACGTGTTTGTTGGGCGGCGGACATTTTTGAAGGCGTGGGCATCTTTTACGGAACGGTGCTCCGTTTAGTTTTTAAGGGCGCAAAGGCATTGAGTGCTTAATTTCTGTCAACGCATTTTTTCGGAAAACTTTTTTATGGAAATACCGGGCGGCGACAGATTCGCATCACTTCCTCGTACTACAGGTTTGCCGGTGAGCGCCGCCCCCGCAAAAAAGCAGCCGGAAGGAATTTCCCATCCGCGGCTTTTTGTTTGAGTAAAGACGGATGGGCGAAAATAAGGTTTCCCTGCCCCGGTTAAGCGACGCGGCAGCGCAGGAAATCGTCAATTGTAACGCCGGCTTCAAGAGCCTTGTCGCGAATTAGTTTCGCGGTCGCAAAGCTAATCGCGATTGACGTGAATTTCTTTTTCACGGCAACGCGCTTACGTCCCGCGCCGACACGCGCCCCGCCCCGCCCCGGCATATATACTTTCCCGGCGGCGACATCTTCTTCGGTGATTTCGGGAGCATCCGAGAAATCAATATCCTCATCGCGCAACCTCGCCATTCGCACCTTGTATTCGGCGGTTTTTCTTTCGGCAGCGACGCGCGCCCGTGCTTCTTCACGAGTTACTGTGAGTATTTTTTTCATAAATTTTCCTTTCTTGGCGACTCGCACGGCGAGCCGAGATTAACCGGATCACGCCGGTGCGATCAGTATGGGTAACGGATGCGACAAGGGCGTCGATCGTTTTCCCCACTGTGTTTTTCGGATTTCGCCGTAGTCGCGGCGGTCATCAACCTTTTCAATTCGACAAGGGTCGTCGAAAACTTCGGTCGCCGCAGCAAACGAAACGCCGTGTTTCGCAAAGTTTGCGGCTGCCTTTTTTTCGTCCCATTCGAATTTCATGAGCAAAAAGAAACGATTATTTTGAAATAAATCAATAAATTTTTTCAAACATTTAATTTATTTTTCATGGCGATGGGGGGCTGAAACACGGAGGTCTTTATTTTTAGCAGAACAGTTTTCTCTCAGCGTCGTTGCGTGAGTTTATCATCGGCGGCATTTCAATCCGGACCGGGAGGCGATGCCGGTGCCACCGGTTCTTTTTCCGGTTTAACGAATAATTTTGTGTCATTCGGCGAAGAAATTTTCGAATCTCCCGCACGCGTGAATATCGAAGTGCTGACAAACGAATGGCCGGGTTACAAATTGTTGGATTCCGGCAATCGCCGGAAACTTGAACAATTCGGCAGCTTGCGCCTGATCCGAAGCGAGCCGAAAGCATGGTGGCGCCCGGCGCTCGACGATACGGAATGGCGCAAGGCGACTGCGGTCCACGAGGACGATGCGCGCGAGGGGCGCTGGCGCTTTCTCGACAAATCCCGCCGGGAAGAGGTGCTGACGTTTGCCGAAAAATTCCGTTTTCAGATAAAATTTCCCGATAATTCCAAGCAAGTCGGCCTGTTCCCGGAGCAATCGCCGCACTGGCGTTGGCTGTATTCGCAAAAACACGTCACGGCCGCCGAACGGCCCCGGGTGTTGAATTTATTCGGCTATACCGGTGCCGCGTCGCTTGTCGCCGCCGGCGCCGGATGGCATGTGACGCATGTCGATGCGTCGAAACCGGCAGTTGCATGGGGGCGGCACAATCAGGAATTGTCCGGCATGGCGGAGGCACCCGTCCGTTGGATTATCGAAGACGCGGTCAAATTTTTGCAGCGCGAAATCCGGCGCGGCGCGCAATACGACGCGATCATGCTGGATCCGCCGGCCTTCGGGCGGGGGCCGAACGGCGAGCTTTGGAAAATCGAGCGCGATTTGCCGCCACTGCTCGACGCGTGCCGGCGCGTGCTTTCGCCGAAGGCGCGATTTGTTTTGCTTACCGTTTACACAATCGACGCCTCATCGATTTTATGCCGAAACCTGCTCGCGCAAATGACTGCCGGTCTCGGCGGAAACATTGCCGCCGGCGAACTCGCGCACCGGGAAGAGGCCTCCGGCAGGCTTTTGCCGCTCTCGCTTTGGGGGCGCTGGGAAAGCGGTTCCGGTAAATAAAGCGCGCTTTATTTCCGGCCGGCTTAACGAGAAAATGTCGAGAACGCTTTAATTTCAGAAAATTTCCGTTTCTTTAACGCGCATGGCTTGTCGGGACGAAAAAGAATCATTATCGAAGGCGCGGCCCCCGCGTTTTCAAAAAGTCGTTTCGACGGTGCTCGCGCTCATCCTCTTCGGGCAAGTCGCGTATTGGCTGCTTTTGATAAACGACGTCAAAGTCGTGCTGCCCGATTTGGCCCGCGAAACAATTTCCGCGGAACTCGAAACATTCGGGATTAAGGCGGATTTTGACGAAATCAGCATTCGCGCCTCGGGGCGCGTCGAGATCAACAATCTGCGTTTGGCGCCGGCCGGCCATGCCGATGCGCCGATTTCAGCGCGCCGCGCCGTCCTCGACTTTTTGCCTGAGGACATAATTTTCGGCAATCTCACGCCCCGCAGAATTTTTATCGACGACGGCAGTGTCTCCTGCCCGGCCTCCACCTCGCCGACCGGCGTAATCACGCCGATCGTCACCGACATACGCGCCGCGATCTCGAACGAAAAAGGATGGGTAACGGTGCAAACCCTGCAGGCCAATCTCGGCGAAATGCCGATTACGAGTTACGGCAATTTCAAGTTGCCGGCGTTGAAAAACGACCCCTCGGACGAATCCTCCGCCGGAATAAAGGAAGACGTCCGCGAAGCATGGAAGGCGTTTGCGCAATGCGCTCCGCAGGTGATTCGCGTTTATAACGAATTGCGCAGCGTCGGCGCCGCCTCCCTGCAAATCGAAGCCAAAGGCGAAAAATCCGGCGCAGTCTCGCTCGACGTGCTCTCGCGCGGTGAAAAGTTTTTGCTTCCGGGCAGGATTGTCGCCCGCAAAGCCGCGCTGGCGTTCACGGTGCTTTTCGACGGCGCCGATTTCAAACCGGGGCAGGATTCGCGATTGACCGTTGAAGGCGCCGAATGGCAGGACACGGAGACGGGCCTGCACGTTAAAACCGGCCGCTTCCGCTTTGCCGCCCGTTTCGGCAAAAAATGGGAAAGCCCCTCGGAAGGCTATTTCAGCGTGTGCGACATCGAGATCAACGGCGAGCGCATCGACTACGCGCGCGGGTTTGCGAATTGGGCGAAACTTCCGGCCCTCACCGTCGGCGCCTATGTCGTAAAAGGCAGCGATTTCGTAAAAATAAACGCCGTCGGCGACCGGGAAAAACGTTCATTTTCCGCCGATTTCAGCGCCGATGTCGTGCCGGGGAAATACCTCTCGGACGAAAAAATCAAAAAATTTTTACCGGAAGAACTCGGCACGCTCGCCTTCCCCTCGCACGCCAAAATCGCCGGTCGCGCCGATGTCGCGCCGGGGTTGGAATTCTCCGAAGCAAACTTCTCGCTTCGCGCCGGAAACGTCCGTTTTCGCGGATTTGACGTCCGCAGCGTCGAAGGCGATTTTCGGCTGACGCCGGAAAAACTCGAAGTCACCGATGCCGACGTGCGCGCCGCGGATTACCGCGCCCGAGGCGATTTCAGCACCGGATTCACCGCCGATGCCGACTACCGTTTTCTGCTGCACGGAAACACATTCCCGCACCTGCTCAACGGCATTCTCGGCCCGTGGTGGCCGGAAGTCTGGAAGGATTTCCGCCTGAACCCGAAAAGCCTCCCGTATGTGGACATCGAGGTGTGCGGGCAATGGGAAGGCCGGCCGGATGAATTTATTTTCTGCGGCGCAACCGGCAAAAACGTCGATGTCGGCGGGCAAAAAATCGACCTCGCCGAACTGCGCATCGTTGAATTGCCGGACTTGCTGGCGTTTTTCGACATGCGCGCCGAGCAAAACGGTCTTTCGGCCGGCGGCACGCTCCAATGGCATTATAAGTATTTGCCGAAATATACGCGCCACAGCTTGCGTTTTCAATTCGACGGCACACTCCCGAAAGATACCGCCGCCGCGCTCGCCGGGCAAGGGCTGCCGGAAATCCTTTCGCCCGTGGTGCTCGAAAAGCCGGCGACGGTCGGCGTCACCGGTTATCTCAACTTTGCGGCCGCCGAAGAGCCGGGGCGCGACCGGGTTTCCGTAAACATTCATGCGCCGGGAAACCTTACGGCATGGGGAGTGCCCTTTTCCGATTTCAACGGAACCGTCGCTTACGATTCCGATCTGCTCGCCGTAACGGTTGATAACACCGGATTCGCCGGCGGCAAAATCGCAACGGTGCTCGACGCCGAAACGCTCGCCGGCGAAAAAAACAAAACGAAAAAATTTCAACACCGCGCCAAGCCGAGTCGCGCCTGGATTGATTTGCGCCCGAAAAACTCGGTTTTGACGCTTGATCTCGACATCCTGAACGCGAATCCGAAAGCGTTTTTCCAAGCGCTCGAAAGCGTCGGACTTGCCTCCGGCGCAAAAAAAACATCAACGGAAAAAACCGGCGAAACAGCCCGCCCGGCGCCGGCGGCGAACAAATCGCCCGCACCGGAAAACGACAATCCGGCGTTGGATGTTCAATTCGCAGGAACGATGATTTTGCCCGAAATCAGCGCCCTGCGCGGCGACGGAATGATCGCCCTCCGCGACCCCGACATTCCGCAACTGCACATCTTCGGCGGATTTTCCCGGCTCTTGGACAAACTCGGCGTCGGCGTTTCTTCCTTCAAACTCGACCAAGCCGAAGGCAAATTTTTAGTGCGGAAAGGAAAAATCTATTTCCCGCACCTCGTCATCAGCGGGAAAGACTCGGAGATAAACGCCTCCGGCAACTACACGATAAGCGACGGCGCATTGGAGGCGCGGGCCGTATTTACGGTTGAAATCGGCGAAAAAATCCCGGTCCTCGGCAATATTTTAAGCGGCATCAACCGCATCCCGCGCCTGATGCCGGCAAACGTCACCGGCACGCTGGAACACCCGAAGTGGACACTAGACCCGACGCCCAGCGCGTTATTGCAATCCTCGTTCAGCGAAAAACTCGGCACGCCGCCGCCGGATTAGCGCGTTTTTGAAAAACCCCGCGACGTCCGTTGCGGTTTTTTTTCGGCAGTGAATTTGTCTCGGGAAGCGCACGCGTCCCGCGTGCAGCGTCCGGCGTCTTGCCGGACGCCCTTGGGCAACCCGACGTGTTTCCGTGTTACGGGCAAGACGTCGAAAATCGGTCTCACGCGGAGACGCGAAGACGCGGAGCGGCATTTTTAATCGCTTCGGGCAAATTCCCCGCCGCTTACGGCGGCTTTTTTCGGCAGTGGATTTGCCTCGGGGAGCCCGTCGGTATTCTGTGTTTTCACGACACCCCGCAGGCCCGCGCGACGCGCCAACGGAATTTTCTGGTTTCCGTAACGCATACGTTTTATATGCGTTTACCCGGGCAACATCCGCCCTGTAATCACCCTGCACCCCAATCCCCATGAAAACACTACTCCTCTCCGCCGCCACCGCACTCGCACTCACAATCACCACCCACGCCGCAATATACAACTGGAATGCCGCCGACGGCAACTGGAACGACCCCGTCAACTGGAATCCAAACGGCTCCCCGGGCCCCGATGACAACGTCTTCATCAACTCCGGCACCGCCGGCATCACCGGCGGCAACGTCTCCAATACCGGAGCCTACATCGGACACTTTGCCGATTCCGACGGCACCGTCACAGTCTCCGGCGGCGGCACTTGGACTAACTCCGGCGAGCTCCTCGTCGGCTTCGCAGGCGACGGCACACTCAACATCCACGGCGGCACAGTCTCCGGCACCCACGCCTACATCGGACACTTTGCCGGTTCCAACGGCACCGTCACCGTCTCCAACGGCGGCACTTGGACCAACTCCAACCAACTCGGCATCGGACGCGAAGGCACCGGCACACTCAACATCGACGGCGGTATTGTGTTCTCTGACTTAACCTACATTGGAGCAGTCGCCGCCGGCACCGGCACTGCCACCGTTTCTAATGGCGGCGTTTGGAACAATACCTCCGCAATCTTCGTCGGCAGCAACGGCGACGGCACACTTAACATCGAAAACGGCACCGTTCGTGCGAACTTTGTCATCATCGCTTCGTCGGGAACCGGCGCCGGTCGCCTCAACCTGCACACCGGCGGCACGCTCGAAACCGACTACATTCAAAAAGGCTACGGCACAGCCACACTCAACCTCAACGGCGGCATACTCCGCGCGACAACCTCCACTCCCGCGGACCAATCCTTTTTCAAAGATTTCAGCGACATCGCACTCAACGGTGCCGGGCTCGCCGCCCACTACCCCGCCCTCGTCTTCGACACCGGCGGCCACGCCGTTATTATCAACAACAAGCTCACGTTTAACCCGGGCGACACCGACACAGCCCTTATCAAAATCGGTGCCGGCACACTCACAATCAAAAAGGCCCCCGACTTCGGCACCGGCAAAATGCAAATAGACGCCGGCACACTCGCACTCGACTGCGACAGCCCGACCTTCACCGGCGCCGTCACCAACAACGCCGCGCTTCGTCTCGATAGACCCGGCACCTACACATTTTCCGGCGGCTTCGAAAACAACGGACTCCTCCGGATAGGAAACCCCGACAGCCTTTACCCGAATACCTACGGCATCACCGCCAAACTCGGCAACCTCACCTCCGCCAACAACCAAAGCGTCATCTCCCTCGAACTCGACCTCGCCGACCGCAACAACTCCGGCCGACTCCTCGCCGACACCGTCGCCGGCACCCACACAATCGACATCCGCACGCTCACCGGCACCGAAGCCGTCACCGGCAAAGACTTCACCTGCGACCTCATCGAAGCCGCCGCCCCCGCAATCAAAGTCCGCCTCGCCGGCGCCGGCACCGGCAGTGTCACCTTCGACCCCGCCAGCCAAATCCGCCTCGCCGGCGACGGCAGTGTCACCGCAGGCACCTACCGCCTCGGCATCGTCGGCGACGCCAACGCCACCCTGCGCGTCATCGGCATCAACGGCGGCGCGCAAGCCCTCGTCAACACGATCGGCGCGCTCACCGTCGGCTGGTTCTCCCAAACCGACAACCTCCTCAAACGCGTCGGCGACCTGCGACTCGCCGGCCACCGCAAACCGACCGATACCGGCCTCGACCTCTGGCTGCGCGGCTACGGACAACGCACCAACATCGACCTCGGCATTGCCGACATGTCGAGCTTCCGCGAATACCAATACGGCGTCGACGTCGGCGGCGACAAAGCATTCACCCTCGACGGCCAAAACACCCTCTACCTCGGCACCGCCGCCGGCTACCAAGGCGCCACCCGCCGGTTCGACGACGGTTACGGCTCCGAAGGCGAAACCGACGGTGTCTCCCTCGCCCTCTACGCCACCTGGATCCACGCCGACGGCTGGTATGCCGCCGCCGCCTTCAAAGGCCAATACTTTGACAACTCCTACGAAGCCGACGGCGACCGCGGCGAATTCGACAGCTACGGCCTGGGCACGGACATCGAACTGGGCAAACAATGGCTTTGGCAAAGCGGCTGGTTTGTCGAACCGAGCGTGCAATTCAGCTACGCGCACATCTTCAACGAAGACTACGCGACAAACAAGGCGCTCGCCGTAAACCCGCGCGACGCGAACATCTACCGGTTTTCCGGCCAGGTGCGCTTCGGAAAAAACTGCGTCCTCGGCAATTGGGGCATCATCCAACCCTACGCGAAAATCGGCGTTGAACAGCAAATCAGCGACGGCGGCGAAGTGAACTTCGCGACCGAAAGCTACGCGCCGAACACCGACGGCACGCGCATGACCTACGGCGTCGGCTTTGCGTGGCAACTCGACGCCGCGCAGCAAATCCACTTCGAATACGAAGGCAGCTTCGGCGACAAATACGACAAACCCTGGGGCATCAACGCCGGCTATCGTTACGCCTGGTAAAGCGCGGCCTCACGCGGAGACGCGAACTGTATTTTAACAGGAGGACACGGAGGTCGCAGAGGATATTTCTTCACGCTCTCCGCGACCTCCGCAGCCTCCTGTTAAAAATTGGATCGTTTCGAAACTCTCTCAATATTATTTAAAAATGTTATAAAAATACGCCGATGAAAATACTTCATCGGATTCTCCGTGTAAGACAAAATCCCGCTATTCTCTGCGCCTCCGCGTGAGATTGCTTCCCGTGTTTCGCTTTAACCCCGACACCCCGCCGACTTTTACCGTCCCTCGCCGGGCAAGGCCGAAATTTGACCGGCCAGTGCCTCGTCCAGCTGAATGATGCACGTTTGGTTGGCGCGGATGAATCCGTTGCGCGGATGATCCAAATCCAAGATTACGCACAGAAGCGCCGTCACCATTAACGCCAACATGAACGGCAAAAGAACTTGGCGTTTGCCGGCGATGCCGCAACCCAACCCGATCGTCGAAATAGCCAACACGGCAGTCAGCAAAAGCACGCCGATGACAACCGGCGAAAGGTGTGTCTGCGCCGCCATCATCCGCGTCGAATGCAAATCGGAAATTTTTTCGACGGCCGGCAACACTTGGTGCGCCGCAATCGCATTGCCCTGCACGGCCGAAACGGATTCCCGCCAAACGAGCAAAATCGTTTCATCCATTTTTTTCTTCAAAGCGGCGCTTTCCGCCTTGTCCTGCGAGTTGAAAAACGCGACGTCGGTTTTTACGTATTCGTGCAACAACGGAAGAATGCGCTGCCGCGAAGCGACGCTCGTCAATTCAAGTTTCATCGCCGTCGATGAAATTGCGTTCGACTCATCGACGATCAAGTGTTGCCGATTTACGGCGTGCGTTTGCGCCAACGAAAAACAAAACGCGAGAAGCAAACCGAGTATCCCGAGCATCGCGCCTTGAATCGTGCTCAGGTGCGAGAGCGGGCCGTCACCGGATCGCTTGTTCACCGTGCGTCCGAGGAGGAATCCGACTTCCACCGCTCCGAGGGTGATAAGCAGAATTCCTGCGGCAATAACCAACTCCATTTGCGAAATATTCATCGCGGCAAAAACACCTTTTTTTCTGCGGCGGACAATAAAATTCCGTGCAAACGCGCCGGCATCGCGCACCGGTGCGCCGGCGCCGGCAAACGCGCTACGGCTCCGGCACGGCGCGCGCGCCGGCAAGCAACGCCTGCGCCCGTGCGCGAACATCCACCGCGGTCTGCCCGGGCTCGCTCCTCGGATCAATCTCAATAATCGCGTTCATCAGCGCCACAACGGCGGCGTGGTCTCGTTTTTCCGCGCTTCCGTAAACGTTGAGTTTCAGAAAAAGCGCACGTTGCAAATGCTCCCCTGTCGGCGATTCGCGCGTAATAAAATCATCCGCGCACTTCAGCGCGCCCGCATAATCGCGATTATTTCGGATTTTCCCGAGCATGACCGAGCGCAACGCGTTTAACTTCGGCATAAACTCGATATTCCCCGCAAGTCCCGTTTCATTTTCCGGATCCAGTTGCTTCAACTCGGCAAACTCGCCGGCGTAATGGCGAAGCACGATTTCGTCGTCCATGGCGCGCAATGCCTGCGCCAAATAAACGGCACGGACGCTTCCGGTCTCCTGCCGCGCCGCCGCGAAACACAAATCGCGTTGTTCGCGAATCCGGCGAAGCGACTCCATCTGCAACGCATAATCAAGCCCGCCCATGTTCCGGTAGCCGGTGACGGCGTAGGGCCGCCCCTTTTGATCGGCCAACACAATAGTCGGCAACGCGCGCACGCCCCACGCTTCGCGCAAAGCGACATTGCCGGACGCGCCTTTCTCGTCCGGCGCGGGCGCCTGCGAAGAATCAATGAGCACGAAAACAAAATGCTTGTTCGCGCTGAGCGCGAATGCCGGACGCGAAAACACCTCGGAATCCAATTGCCGGCACCACGGATTCAAATCATCGCCCATAAAAACCACCGCAATGTCTTTATTTTCGGAAGCCGCGATACTTTCGGCCTCGGACAAATCGTTCAGCCAATTCACAACCGGCGACTCCGGCGCTTTCACCAGCTTCGTTCCGGAAACGCCGACGAGTTCCGGCAACGGTTGCGGCTCCGCCGGAACCGGCAACGCTCCAGCCGTCTCCGTCGCCGGCAACGGCAAAACCGAATCTCTCGAATCGACATTTTTTGCGCCGTCCGCGTCTTTCTCTTTTTGAAAAACAACCTCGGCGCCGGCGGCAACTTCGGCAACTGAAACCGCGTTTGACGAGCGCTCAACGCCCGCGCCGACATCGTCGGATACCGCGGCGGCGCACCCTGAAATCAAAAGTGCCGACGGCAACGCAAACAGTGAAAAACGCATATCGAAAAAAACCGGGGTTAACGAAGAAATGAGACAATTCCGAATACGGACTGTTCCGCGTCACGCATTCAAAAACGAATCGTCGCGGAAAAAACGTGTAAATTCACGCCCGGATTATTTTCGCTCAGACTCGCATTGGACATGTGCTGAAAACGATACGCCACGGAAAACCGTTCCGTAACTTGCCAGACAAAACCGAGGCCGCTCGTGAACTGAAAATCCACGCCGATGTTAAGCGGCCCGAACGTGTGCCGCGACACATACGTCGCGCACACGGAACCTTCGATAAAAACCGGGAATCCCTTGTATCCCACAACCAATGCCGGCCCGACTCCGCCGATAAACGCACCCTCGTCGTTTGCCTCAAAATAACCGAGCGACAACTCGACGCCCGGCGACACAATGAAATCGCCGACCGTATCTGCCGGCAAACGCCAAAACCAATCGGCACCGAGGCGAAATTCACGCGCGTCGTTATGCGGACTCGTCGCGGAAAACCCGCCGCGCGCAAACACGGCATCCGGCCAAAAAGTGCCGGAAAGCGCATCCTGTCCGGCTGTGCAAAACACCGGCGCCGCCGCAGACGCCGCAAAGAAAACAACGTATTTTAAACGCGAATGCACGTGTGCGGAAAAGCGGCAAATTGTGGTTTTTATTTATTTTTCGGCAACCAAGCATTTCCTTTTTTTCGGCGTTTTACTTTTTTTGAAAAAAAACCTTGCGGCAAGAATCCGGATTTCCATTGTCGCCCGCCTTCGCTGCTCCTGTGGTGAAATGGATATCATTACTGACTACGAATCAGTCGTTCCAGGTTCGAGTCCTGGCAGGAGCGCCACTTTGAAACCCGCATAACAATGCGGGTTTCGTTGTTTTCGGGCTCCGCGCCGGCTTTTTTTGTTTCCCGAAAACGAATCCTTTCGCAGCATCGCCGGCATGAGCCATTCCGCCGTTCTTCCGTTTAAGATCAGCGTCCTCGTTTTTATCAAAGACGAGCAAGGTCGGTTTCTGCTCATACGCCGGCGAAAAGCGCCTAATTTGAACTGCTGG
>JAVBUU010000058.1:0-9974 GCA_031555005.1 Opitutales bacterium
GTAAACGAGCGAGGCGACGATTCCGTTTATGCAAACGGATTTGCCGGAGCCGGTGCTGCCGGCGATGAGGCAGTGCGGCATGCGCGCGAGGTCGGTGATGATGGGCTTGCCGGTGACGTCTTTGCCGAGGACGACGGGGATCTCGCACTTTTTGTTTTCCCAATTTTTGGACTCGATGATCTCGCGCAACGAAACCGGTTTGGGAGAAAGATTCGGGACTTCGACGCCGACGGTGCCTTTGCCGGGGACGGGTGCGAGGACGCGCACGGACTCGGCTTTGAGGTTCATCGCGAGGTTGTTCGCGAGGCCGGAAATTTTTTCGACGCGCACGCCGGGTGCCGGCGTCACTTCGTAGCGCGTGATGACCGGGCCGGTCTGGATGTCGCCGAGTTCGACTTTGATCTTAAATTCGCCGAGCGTGGTGATGAGTTTGTCGGCGCGTTCCTGATAATTTTCCTTCGGACCGTCGTCCGCCGGCGGCGGTTCTTTGAGGAGCGTGATTGCCGGGATTCGGTAATCGCCTTTGTGCTTGGGCTCAAGGGTGCCGGCGGCTTTTTCGACTTTCTCTTCTTCCGAAATGTGGAGCGGTTCGCCGGCGGCGTTTTTTTTCTTCGCGCGCGAAATTTTTTCCGGTTCGCCGGTGCCGGAAATGTTTTCGGACGGCACGGCAAAGGGCGCGGTTTCGCCGAGATCGTCAGCTGCGTCGTCGGCATCGGGCAATGTCTCGGTTTCGGCAATTTCCGCGTTGTCGGCGAGGTTTGCGGTTTCGATCGCCGCGACGGTCTCATTGACTTCAAGTAATTCCGGCTCTTCGTCCGGCGTGTCCTCGTCCGGCGAAATTTTTACCTCGGCGGGAGCAGCCGAACGCATCGCGGCGGCTTTGCGTTTTTCCTCTTCCAATTTTTTGCGGGCTTCGGCGATTTCCGCAATTTGCCGGCGCTTCAATTCCTGCCGGGCCTCGGCTTTCAGGCGGCGCGTTTCATGCCATTGCACCCAAAGGTCGCGGACTTTTTGAATCCGGTCGACGACGCATTTTTTCGGGTCGGAAACAAAGATGCCGAGCAAACAAAACGCATAAACGATGAGTAAAATAATCGGGCTGCCGACTTCGCCGAGCATGGGCAGCGAGATGTCGTGAAAGAGAAATGCTCCCAGCGCGCCGCCGGGGCCGGCCGGCGCGTAATCACGCGTGTCGCCGAGAATTGAAAACGTGTTTCCGGTTGTCGGACCGTCGCTGCCGAAGCCCATTTCAAGCAGCGTGGCAAAGACGAAAAACCCGACGACCATGAAGATCGTTTTCCACGGGAAGAGCGTGTGCGCACGGAAAAACAGCGCGAACCACGCTGAGACAAAAAGCATCGCCGGCATGAAAAACGCGCTGATGCCGGCAAGGTTAAATAAAAGGACGGCGATCGTGGCACCCGGCATTCCCATCGCGTTGCGCTCGGGAAGTTCGGTGCTTTGCGCGAGCGATTGAAGCAGCGACTCTTGAAGAAAGAAGGTCTGCCGGGCATTGTAACTCCACATCGCGACGAGGAGCAATCCGCCCAGGAACGCGAGGAGAAGGGAAAAGAGCGGGCGCGATTCGCTGCGGCGCGGCGCGAAAACGGTTTTCTCCTGTTTCGCGGATTTGGCTTTTGCGGACGGCATTTTGGCTTTCACGGCACACATGGCGAAAATCTTATTCTTCGAATAAACCCGGTTGTTTCGGCAAGAGCGCCTTGCGGAACGCGTTTTCGTCGTCCCGGTGCAGGTGGCGCGGCGGTTTAGAGACCTTGGATTGCAGTAAAAATTCCTGTTCGCGCGCGATGTTGCCGATCATGTCGTCGATGCGTTTGCGCAACCAGCGCGGCGAAAATTTGTTTTCCCGAAAATCGTTCGGTCCGTAGCCGTTCACGCGCCCGACTTGCGACAGCACGTCGTTTTGCCGGAACTCGGCTTCGCTGTCCTCGTTGTAAACGGCATACGCGATGCCGCCGTTTTTCTTTACGACGGAAAACACCGGCACGTCGCTCGGGCCGTCGGCGATGTAAATCATGTTTTCAAAAGGCACCCGGCGATCTTCGTTTTTCACGACCGCGTTCACGTCGATTGCGGAATTTTTGTTAGTGCCCTTGTTAATTTCAAAAATGAAGCGCGTTTTAATCGTGTTATCGACCATGACCCCGATTTGGCTGATTTCGCTCGATTCCGGCAACGCGAGCTCGTCTTGTTTGCCGTAGCCGGGCGGCAACGGCTGCTCGATGAATTCGCAGCCGAAAATGCCGTCCACGGCCGGCGCGATTTTGCTGCCGCGAATCATTTCCGCCAGACCGGTGCTGATAATGTAATGCTCCAAATCAATTTCGAAATTGGCGCGCTTGCCGGCTTCCTGCGCGTAGTTTTTCAATTCCCCGAAAAACGCCGGCAGGCCCGCGCAAAACTTAATCTCTGCGCCGAGCTCGCGCAACCGTTTGTTGGATAAGCCGCGCATCGCCCCGTTTTTGACGTAACTCAACAAGTGATTCAGATAAACCGTGTCCTTCGAAACATGAATGCCCTTTTTGGCGTAAATCTCGGGCAACTGATTCACCTCGCGCCAAAACAACTCGCCGTCTACGCCGTAAGCGTGAAACAACGGCGCCTGCATGTAGCCGGGGATGAGCGTCTTGTCGAAGTCCCAGATACAGGCGAGAATGTGACGTGAACGGAGTTGTGCGGCCTTGGAATGCATGGAAAAAGGAAATGCGGTCTTTGGCGGCGAAGCATGCCGCGCGCCGCAGGAACGACAAGGCATTTCCGGAAATTCTCCGACGCCGGCCGCGCGCCGGCAAAAACGACGCTCAAAATGGTCGGGCGGGAGGGATTTGAACCCCCGACATCCTGCTCCCAAAGCAGGCGCGCTAGCCGGACTGCGCTACCGCCCGTTGTTCCGGTAAAATATGCCGGAAAACGCGCCTTTTGTGTTGCGAACTCCGGCAATAGTCGAATGTTTTCGTTTCCTTTTTCAAAACCGGAAAAACTTTACCTATATGGACGAAAGCCTCACTTCTCCCTCGGAAAACAAGACGCCGCTTTATATCGCGGCAGGTGCGCTCGTGCTTGCCGCCGGCAGCTTACTCTGGGCTTACGGCATCAATAAAAAAGTGAATGCGAAAACCGACGAACTCGTTGCGATGCGCGCTTACGTCGACGAAAAAATCGCCGGCGCGCAAGCTTCGGACGCCTTGAACGCAGTTCAGGCGCAAGTCTCGGAAATTAAGGCCTCGCAGGCCGCGCAAGAGGTGCTTAACGAAGACATCAAAAAAGGACTTCGTCAGGCCAGCGAAGCTTATGTGAAACTTCTCGCCACCGTCAACACGCGCCCCGCCGGCGGCACGCGCACGGCGCAAACCGGCGGAACCATCGGCAACGCCACCGTTTCGCAAGTCGGCGCGGGCGGCGAATACAAGGTTGTTTCCGGCGATAATTTTTCGAAAATCGCCAGAAAATACGGCGTCACGCTCGGCGCGATTGAGGCCGCCAATCCCGGCGTGAGTTCGAGCAATTTGAAAGTCGGTCAGACGATTAAAATTCCGGCCAAGCAATAATTTCGAAAAACCGAAATGACCGCGCCGGCACACTGGATCGTCAAAAACGAAACATTGCAGGCCGATTGTCGGATTTTCCAAGTTTACAAACAAAAATGCCGTCACCCTCTCGATAATCGGGAGGGTGATTTTTTTGTCGTAAACTGCCCCGACTGGGTGATGGCGCTGCCGATTACGCGCGACGGAAACATTGTGCTTGTCCGGCAATACCGGATGGGCACGCAAAATTTATCGTGGGAGCCGCCGGGCGGCATTCTCGACCCCGGCGAAAATCCGGTCGACGCGGCGGCGCGCGAATTGCGCGAAGAAACCGGCTACGCTGGCACCGCGCGTTATCTCGGCGTCTGCTCTCCGAATCCGGCAATTCTGAACAATCGTTCGCATTTCGTGCTTATTGAAAATTGCGAACGCGTCGGCGAAATCGACTTGGACGAAAACGAAGAAGTCGAAACGCGCGTGTTCACGCCGGCCGAAGTCGAATCGTTGCTGGCAAACGGGGAGATTCATCACGCCATTGCGCAGGCCGGACTTCTTAAATTGCATGCGGAGCTCCCGAATTTTTTTGCGAAAAAACAGTGTTGAAAATACCGGCGCGCCGGAAGACGCGCGATTCGGTAAAAATTCGGTTGAACATAAAAGCGCGCTCCGCAGGCTTGCCCGCATGAAGTTCCTGCGCCTTTCCCTTCCGGCGATTTTTGCGTTTGTCCTCTCCGGATGCATGTTCGTTCCTTTTTTTGAGGAAGCGGATTCTAAGAAGACGAGCAAAACCGTAAACGACAACATGGCCCGACTTGAAAGCGAGCAGGAGGAGCGCATGCGTGCCAATTCGAATATCCGGGCCGCCGAATACGAGAAATTTCACCCGAGTGAAAATAAACTTCCGCCCAAGCCCACGACGGCGGACTTAGCAAAAATCGTCGAAGCCGAAAAACAAACGCACTGAACGCCGGCGGCACCATGACGCGCTTTATCCTCAGGCGTCTTTTGGAGGCGATTCCGGTGTTATGGATTATCGCCACGGTGGTTTTTTTTCTGGTTCGCTTCGTCCCCGGCGGTCCGTTTGACGAGGAAAAACCGCTGCCGGCGGCGGTAAAAGCGCAACTGAACGCCCACTACGGACTGGATGCGCCGTTGCCGGCGCAATACGGGAAGTATTTGCTTAATCTGGTGCAGGGCGATTTGGGCCCGTCCTACCGTTATCCGGGATGGTCGGTCAATGAATTGATCGGCGATCGCATCGGCGTTTCGGCGGAACTCGGTTTTTGGGGGTTGCTGGTTGCGATAGGCATCGGCATCCCCTGCGGGGCAATCGCCGCGATGCGCCCGAATACATGGCTCGACCGCGTGCCGACCGCAATGGCCGTCGTCGGCATCTCGGTGCCGACGTTCGTGCTCGGACCGATTTTTATTTTAATTTTTACGCTGAAATTCAGCTGTTTTCACGCGCTCGGCTGGAGCACCGCCGGCGATCGCGTGCTGCCTTCGCTCGTGCTTGGCATGGTGTTTGCCGCGCCGATTATGCGCCTGACGCGCGGAAGCATGCTCGAAGTGCGCAACCGGGACTACATGCGGACGGCGCGCGCCAAGGGCTTGAGCGAAACACGAATTTATTTTGTCCACGGACTGCGCAACGCGCTCTTGCCGGTCATCGCGTATCTCGGGCCGACTGCCGCCGGCATGATCAGCGGCGCCTTCATCATTGAATCCATGTTCGACATCCCGGGGCTGGGAAAACTCTTTGTTCAGTCCGCTTTTAATCGCGAATACACGATGCTGTGCGGCACGGTTCTCTTTTACGCAACCGCCTTGATTCTGCTTAACCTCGCGTCGGAAATCCTGTCGGCGTTACTCAACCCGAGACTAAAATTCGAATGAACCCCGACTCACCGGTCCGGCGTTTTTTGCAGAACCGCACGGCAATCGCTTCGGCGGCGTTTTTGATCTTCGTCGGATTGGCATGCACGGTCGGCTCCGCGCTCTTGCCGATGGATTTTGCCGAACAAAACCGTGCGCTCGGCCCTACGCCGCCTTCGTTTGAACATTGGCTGGGGACGGATGTGCTGGGGCGCGATTTGCTCGCGAGGATTTTGCAGGGCGGCCGCGTTTCGTTACAGGTCGGGCTGATCGCAACCGCGGTTTCCGCCGTTATCGGCGTGGCATACGGATTGATTTCCGGCATGAGCGGGCGGCGCACCGATTCCGTGATGATGCGTGTCACGGATGTGTTGTATTCCCTGCCGTTCACGCTGTTCGTGATTTTGCTGACGGTCGTTTTCGGCCGGGAAATGTGGCTGATTTACTTTGCCGTCGGGGCGGTCTCGTGGCTCACGGCGGCGCGTATCGTGCGCGCTCAGGTGCGGGCATTGCGCGTGATGCCGTTCGTCGAGGCGGCCGAGTGCCTCGGACAAACGCGGGCAAAAATCATGCTCCGGCACCTGCTGCCGAATTTGCTCGGCACGATCATCGTCTATGCGACGCTGACAATTCCGGGGGTAATGCTGACCGAAGCGTTCATCAGTTTTCTCGGTCTCGGCGTAAAGGCACCTATGAGTTCATGGGGCTCGCTCATCAAAGAAGGCTCGGACGTGATGGAGGAGTTTCCCTGGCTGTTGGTTTTCCCGAGTTTGTTTTTTTCTTCGACGCTGTTTGCCCTGAATTTTCTCGGTGACGGGTTGCGCGACTTCTTTGATCCCCGCTCGGGAAAAGACGCATGATCGTCGCCGGAAGCCTTCGCGCTTTAACCTTTATCCTTTTGTAAAACCGGTTTCTTTCTCCGGCATGTTCACGACGCTTTTCGCCGAAGCCGCTTCGCCGGCAACCGAGTTCGCCGACTCGCCCGGGTTTGCCGCCGTGTTCATTCTCGGCGGCATGGTTTTGCTCTTCGCGGAACTTTTTTTGCCGGGGATGATTGCCGGCATCGCCGGCGGCGTTTTGCTCCTTGCCGGCGTCGCGCTGTCGTTTTCCGCCGGCGGTATGATTGCCGGCGTTTTTGCCGTGATCGCGGCCGTGCTCTTTTTGGTTTTTGAATTTTGGTTTTACGCGAAAATTTTGCCCAAGACGAAAGTCGGCAAAAAAATCTTTTTGGAAACCGCCGTCGAAGGTGCCGGTGCCGACGCTCCCGGCGACGATTCGCTCATCGGCGTCGCCGGCATCGCGATCACGGCTTTTGCGCCGAGCGGCCTCGCGCGCGTCAACGACCGGCAATACGACGCGGTTTCCCGTGACGGCTTTTTGGAAAAAGGCGACGAAATCGTCGTCGTCGCGCGCGAAACGCTGCGACTCGTCGTTTCTAAAAAATAACGCCGCAATGTAATTAAAATTTCATTACAAAAAATCTTTGCGGTTAAAACTTCCGCGTTCCTTTCTCCGAAAATTTCCTAAAAACAAACCGACAACCCAACCCCTCCGCACACACCGCCATGTATCTCTTCATCGCCTTCGTCATCCTCGGCATCATCGGCCTCCTTGTTTTCATCGTTCTGCTGAACTTCATCGGCGTCTGGATTCGCGCGCGCGTCGCCGGTGCCCCGATCGGACTTCTTCAACTCGTGTTCATGCGACTGCGCGGCGTGCCGCCGGCACTCGTTGTAGACGCGCGCATCACGGCCCTCAAAGCCGGGTTGCAAATCACGTCCGATTTTCTCGAAGCGCACTACCTCGCCGGCGGCAACATCGTTCACACCGTGCAAGCGCTCATCGCCGCAGATAAAGCCGGCATTCCGCTCGATTGGAAAAAAGCCTGCGCCATCGACCTCTCCACGCGCGGCACCAATAAGTCCGTGCTCGAAGCCGTCCTCACTTCCGTGAACCCCAAAGTCATCGATTGCCCGAATCCGAAAGGCGGCCGCACCACAATCGACGGCGTCGCCAAAGACGGCATTCAAGTTAAAGTCAAAGCCCGCGTCACCGTCCGCACCTCGCTCGAACGCTTCATCGGCGGCGCGCAGGAAGAAACGATTATCGCGCGCGTCGGCGAAGGCATCGTCACGACAATCGGCTCGGCGGACACCTATAAATTTGTTTTGGAAAATCCCGATCGCATCTCGAAAACCGTGCTCGCGCGCGGCCTCGACGTCGGCACCGCGTTCGACATTATTTCCATCGACATCGCGGACGTGGACGTCGGCGACAACATCGGCGCGCAACTGCAAGCCGCGCAAGCCGAGGCGAACAAAAACATGGCGCAGGCGCAGGCCGAAATCCGCCGTGCGGCCGCCGTCGCCGTCGAACAGGAAATGAAAGCCAAAGTGCAGGAAATGCGCGCGCTCGTCGTCGAATCCGAATCGAAAGTGCCGCTCGCCCTCGCCGACGCGCTCAAGACCGGGAAAATGGGATTCATGGATTTTTACCGGCTTGAAAATCTGAAATCCGACACGCAAATGCGCAGCACCATCGGCGCGCACGACGACCACGGTCAAGATCGTCCGGCGCAGCACTAACCGCCGCCGGCAACGTAATCGAAAATGTTTTTCGAAATTCCGATGCTTTTTGCCGCCGGCGATATCACGTCGCTGATTTTTCCGCTTATTATTGCGGCGGTTTTTTACGCGTTGAAATATTTCGGCAACCGGAATGCCGCGGAGTCCGAAACGCAGCCGGACGAGGAAGACGCCGGCGAACGCATGCGCCGGATTCGCGAAGAAGTCGCGCGGCGCACGGCCGAAAAAACAAAACCGCCAACGCGGCAAATTTCGTCGCCTGCGCCGGCAAAAATACTTCGCGTCCCGCCGCCGATCCCGGTGCCGGCCGCGCCGGAGGCCTCGATTCGGGACCGGCAAAACGCGCTTTTGGAAGAACTTGAAAACGCGAAAAAAAGCGTGCTCGCCTCGCAACGGCGCGTGGAAGCGCTCTTGAACGCCGGTGCCGGCAAACCCGCAAACGAATTCGAAACGATAACGTCGGCCGCCGCCGGCAAAACGCCGGCCTTGGCATTTTTGAAAAACAAGGACGCGCTGCGCACCTCAATCGTCGTACGCGAAATTCTTTCACCGCCGCTCTCACTGCGACAATAACGGAAGCCTCGAGCACCGCCCGTCTGCCGGTTTTTATCACAATGCAACCCCTCGCCATTCTCACCGCCGGCGGCACGATCGACAAAATTTACCACGACGCGCTGAGCGAATTTGCCGTCGGCGACCCGACCGTGCCGCGTTGTTTTCGCGAAGCCGGCATCACGGAACATATCGCCGTTCAAGAAATCTGCCGGAAAGACAGCCTGGACATGACGGACGCCGACCGCGTCGCATTGCGCGCCGCCGCCGAAGCGCGCACGGAAACGCACATCCTCGTCACGCACGGCACGGACACGATGACGCAAAGCGCGGAGGCGTTGCGCGGGCTCGCCGGCAAAACGATCGTGTTCGTCGGAGCGATGTCGCCGGCGCATTTGCGCGAAACGGACGCGCCGTTCAATTTGGGATTCGCGCTCGCCGCCGCGCAATTATTGCCGGCAGGCGTTTACATCGCGATGAACGGCGAAGTTTTTCCCGCCGGCAACGTCCGCAAGAACCGCACCGCCAGGCGATTCGAGCGCGTGTGAGCGCAGAGAAATCATAATTGCGACAACGGACTCACGCAAAGGTGCGTAGCCGCGGAGCCGAATAAGTTTTCAATTTTAAACATCTCCGCGCCTTCGCGTGATTTCTGATTCTTTTCCCGGCCTCACATCGCCGCTTTCAGCGTTTCCAAAAATCGTTCGTTTTGCTCCGGCGTGCCGACGGTGACGCGCAAACTTTCCGGCATCCCGTAGCCGGCAAGCGGGCGCACGATGACGCCGGCTTTTTGCATTTTCATGAAAACCTCGCCGGCGTTCTTAATGTGAAAAACCAAAAAATTTCCGTAACTCGGAATGTATTGCAGCCCGAGCGCGGTTAAGCCGGCGGCGATTTGTTTTAAACCGGCGGCGTTAATTTCCTTCGTGCGTTTCACGAATTCCGTATCGTCGAGCGCGGCACAGGCGGCGACTTGCGCCGGCAGATTCACGTTGAACGGCTGGCGCGTGCGTTGCACGAGCGAGACGACTTCCCGCGAGCCGAACAGGTAGCCGACGCGTAAGCCGGCGAGTCCGTAGATTTTCGAGAATGTGCGCGCGCAAACGATTTTTTTACCGGCTGCAATCAGCGGACGCAAATCGGCCGCGTCGTCGAGAAATTCCGCGTAAGCCTCGTCCATGCACAAGATGACGTGCTCCGGCAGCGATTCGGCAAACTTCAAAATTTCCGCCGGCGAGTTAATCGTGCCGGTCGGATTGCTCGGGCAGGTGAGAAAAATCAGTTTTGTTTTTGGCGTTATCGCGGCGCGCATCGTCGGCAAATCGTGCGCGTAATCCGGCATCGGCACGGCGACCGGCGTCGCGCCGAACATGAGCGCGGCAAGCCGGTAAACGATGAAGGCCTTATCGCCGAA
>JAVBUU010000093.1:0-9186 GCA_031555005.1 Opitutales bacterium
CTGATGGACGAGCCGTTTTCCGCGCTCGACGCGCTCACGCGCGAAAACCTTTACGTCGATTTGCAGCGCATCTTCATGCAACGCCGGAAGACGATTATTTTCGTCACGCACAACATCCGCGAAGCGGTGTGCCTCGGCGACAGAATCATTTTGCTTTCGCCGCATCCCGGCCGGATTCGCGAGGTTTTTGAAGTCAACCTTCCGCGCCCGCGCGACATCAACAGCCCCGAGCACGCCGAACTTTCGGCGCACATCACCGCCAAGCTGAAACAGTATCTCGGCAACGCCGGCGGTAAAAAGGAGAACTTCGCCCAATGAAACGCTGGCTCATCATCACCGTCACGTTTGTCGCGTTGCTCGTCGGCCTCGAAGTGCTTCAACACCGGCACGACCCGAGCGAAAAACGCATGCCTTTCCCGTCGAGCGTCGCGCGCTACATTGCCGGCGCGTTCACCGACGGTAATGAAAAAACGGATACAAAGAAAACCGCCGGCAGCGCCGCCGCCACGACAGGCCGGGAAAAAGGATTTTTCGAGAAAACGTTTACCGCCGTCTCGGAATCCACGCTGCTGAGCGCGACGGAGGTGACGCTGAAACGGCTCGCGTTCGGCTACCTCATCGGCGTGATTCTCGGCATCCCGCTCGGATTGATTTCGGCGCGCTTTAATTTCATTCGCGAAACGCTCGGCATCGTCGCGCTCGGCATGCAGGGGCTTCCCAGCGTTTGCTGGGTGCCGCTTTCGCTGATTTGGTTCGGCCCGACGGAAGAGGCGATCTTGTTCGTCGTCGTCATGGGCACGGTCTGGTCGCTCATGCTCGCAACGGAAAGCGGCGTGCGCACCGTGCCGCCGCTGTATATTCGCGCCGCAAACACAATGGGCTCAAAAGGGCTGCACCTTTGGGCGAAAGTTCTGATCCCGGCATCGCTCCCGACCGTCATGGGCGGCATGAAACAAAGCTGGGCGTTCGCGTGGCGTTCGCTGATGGCGGCTGAAATTTACGTTACGATTTTGTCCGGTTACGGACTCGGCTGGCTGCTGCACAACGGACGCGAAACGCTCAACATGGCGCAAGTGCTCGGCGTGATGCTGATCATTGTCGCGGTCGGGCTGATCGTGGATCGCGTCATCTTTTCGCCCGGCGAAGAATGGGTTCGCTCCCGTTGGGGGCTGAATCGAAAATAATGCCCGGTCCATATTCCGAATATTTCAAACACCCGGATTCGGCGTTCGATTAAAACCGAATTAAATCGACGTCGCGACGACCATGAATCCGCAACACAACGCCGGTTATTTTTCCCATCCGGCAACCGTGCTCGAATACGCGCGCGCCGTCGGAACGGTCGGATTATGGGAATCGGAAAAAATCCTTTGCGAAAAATTTTTCCCCGCAAACGCATCGATTCTTGAACTCGGCTGCGGTGCCGGCCGAATCGCCTTCGGCCTTTGGGCTGCCGGCCGGCGCGACATTACGGCGACTGATTTTTCGCCGGCGATGGTAGAAACCGCCGGCGCGATCAACGAAACGCAAAACACCGGCATTCGATTCGAAGTCGCCGACGCGACTGATTTGCCGTATCCGGAAAACACATACGATTGCGCAATTTTCGGGTTCAACGGACTTTTGATGATCCCCGTTCCGGCGCGGCGCGAAGCGGCGTTGCGCGAAATCCGGCGCGTGCTGAAGCCCGGCGGCGTTTTTATTTTTACCGGCCACGATCGCAATACCGGGAAAAACGCCGGACACTGGGACGCCGAACGCGAACGCTGGATGACCGGCAAACAGGATCCGTCGCTCGACGCGTTCGGCGATTACAATCACGCGACGCCTGCCGGCCGGATGTTCATCCACGCCGCAGATTCCGGCGAACTCGCGGCGTTATTGAAAAGTTGCGAATTCGAACTTATTCTCTCCGAAATGCGTTCCGCGATTGCGTCGGAATCGCCGGCGGTGCGCGAGTTTTCCGACGACACGCGATTCTGGGTCGTCCGAAAACCGGCGTAAAATTATCCGATCACTTCCTTTTGCAGCCTGAAAATCGAATCCAAACCCTGTTTCGCCAAATCAATCATCGCCTGCAATTGCGCCGCGTCAAACGTCGCCTCCTCGCCGGCGCTTTGCACCTCGACGAATTTTCCGCTGCCGGTCATCACGATATTCGCGTCCACCGAAGCGTCTTTGTCCTCGATGTAATTTAAATCCAGCACCGGCACGTCCTGATAAACGCCGACGCTGATCGCGCCGACGCTGTCGGTGAAAGGCGATTCCTTTATTTTGCCGGCCGCCATGAGTTTTTTTACGGCGAGTTGGGCTGCCACATACGCACCGGAAATCGACGCGGTGCGCGTGCCGCCGTCGGCCTGTAACACGTCGCAATCGACCCAAAGCGTAAAACCGTCGAGCTTGCTCAAATCAAGCACCGCGCGAAGCGCGCGCCCGATAAGTCGCTGGATTTCCACCGTGCGCCCGTCGAGTTTGCCCTTGGCGATATCGCGCTGTTTTCGGTCGAGCGTCGAATACGGCAGAAGCGAATATTCCGCCGTGAGCCAGCCGCCCTTGACGCCTTGCTGACGCATCCAAGTCGGCACTTTTTCTTCCAGCATCGCCGCACAAATAACACGGGTGTCGCCAAATGCGGCGAGCACGGAACCGGCCGCGTGGGGCGCGATACCGGGCGTGAAACTGATCGGGCGCGTTTGATTGGCCGCGCGATTATCGGGACGAATGAGCATGACGTTTTCTGCAATGTCGCCGCACGTAACGCAAGAACGCAAAAGATTCCGCTTTCCACGCCGGCGCGTTTCGGCATTTTCCGCGCAATGGAAGTCATTCGCATTACCGGCGGAAATCCGCTCGCCGGCACAATTAATGTTTCCGGCGCCAAAAACGCCGCCCTGCCGATGCTCGCCGCCACATTGCTCTCGGCGGAACCGTGCACGCTTCGCAATGTTCCGGCGTTGAGCGACATTCGCTTCATGCTTGAAATACTCAAACACCAGGGCGCGACTGTCGAAAATCCGTCGCCCGGCGTTTACCGAATTACCGCGGCGAATATTCACGAACATACGCCTTATGATTTGGTGCGAAAAATGCGCGCTTCGATTTGTTTGCTCGGCGCGCTTATCGGCCGATTGCGCAAGGCGGACATTGCCCTGCCCGGCGGCTGTGTCATTGGTGCGCGCCCGATCGACCTGCACCTGAAGGGCCTTAAAAAACTCGGCTGCATCGAGACGCAGAAAAACGGAAATATTTACATGGACGCCGCACACGCGCGCGGTGCTTACGTTTTCATGGGCGGCCGCAACGGCAGCACCGTCACCGGCACGGTTAATCTGGTAATGGCCGCCGTGCTGACCCCCGGCGTCACGACGCTTGATTACGCCGCGTGCGAACCGGAAGTCGCCGATTTGTGCCTCATGCTGCAAGCCATGGGCGCGCGCATCGAAGGCATCGGCAGCCCGTGCCTCATCATCACCGGCGTCGAAAAACTGAACGGCTGCGATTATACGATTTTGCCGGACCGCATCGAAGCCGGCACATACTTGCTCGCCGGCGCAATCACCGGCGGCGACATCACGGTAAACGGCGCAGTCACGAAACACCTCGGCGCATTTCTCGACAAACTCGGCGAAACAGGCATCGACGTCTGTATCCAGAATTCAACGACGGTGCGTGTACGCGGCGACTTGTCGCGTTGCCGTCCGGTGGACTTTCTCACGGCACCGCACCCGGGATTTGCCACGGACTTGCAGGCGCAATTTTCGGCGCTCCTCACGCTTGTCCCCGGAATCAGCCTCATTACGGAACGCGTTTACCCGAACCGCTTCATGCACGTCCCGGAATTGCAGCGCATGGGCGCGGACATCTCGATTGAGGGCTCGATGGCAATCATACGCGGCGGCACGCAACTCACGGGCGCACCGGTCATGGCATCGGATTTACGCGCAAGCGCGGCGCTGGTTTTAGCGGGGTTGGCGGCACAAGGCGAAACTTGGGTACAGCGCATTTACCACATCGACCGCGGTTACGAACAAATCGACAAACGGCTCGCCGCGCTCGGCGCAAACATCGAGAGGCTTAACGAAGCCGCGATGCCTGTCGGCTCCCGCCGCGAGTAGCACTGCCGGTTTTCGGAATCTTTTCTTAACCGAAAGATTCAGCCGGCAACAGCACGTCCTTCGGCATCACAGCACCCCGGAAGTTCACCGCATCATGCGACTGAACACAAAGATAAGAAAAACGGCCATTCGTTTGTTAATATTAGAACAAATAGTATTAACAATTAAAACTTGCCGCCGCCGCTGCCGCCGACATTTCCGCAGGCATGTTTTTCCCGAAAAAACATCGCTTTGTTTCCGCCGGCACTGCCGGCGCTTCCTTTATGCTGACGACGTTTGCCGGCGAAGCCTCTCCGCGACCGGAAAAACTTGAAACCGTCGAAGTCGCCGCCGAACGCGTGCCGGAAAGCGCCGAATCGTTTCCGATGCCGGTGACGGCGCTGAGCTTTAACATGCAAACCGATTTGCAGCTCCGCAGCATGAGCGAAGCGCAAAGCGACATTTCGATTCGCGGCGGCACTTACGAAAACGCGACGCTCGCCGTCGGCGCGGTGCCTGTTTTCGATCCGCAAACCGGGCACTATCTCGCCGAGCTGCCGATTGCGCCGGCAATGCTCGGCGCGCCTGAAATCCGCGCCGGCAGCGCGCTCGCGCAGGGCGGTTGGAATGCGACCGCCGGCACAATCGCTTACGGCTGGCGACCGATCGAAACCGGCGGCGCGCTCGCGCTTACCGGTGGCAGTTACGGGCTGTTCACGGCGGACGCTTATGCCGGATTCCTGTATCCGAAATCCGAATACAAAAAACAAGTCGGATTCGATTTTTCGGCTTCGTATTCGCGCGACGACGGCTCCGTCGATTTGTCCGATCACGACTTTTCGCGCTTCGGCGGGCGCATCCAACTGCGCGACGAAGTTTCGCAAACGGATATTTTCGCCGGCACGCAGGCAAAAAATTTCGCGTGGCCGAATCTTTATGCCGGCAGAACGCCCGGCGGCCCACGGCGCGAAGAACGCGACGATTTGGAAACGCAGCTTTACGCGATCAACCACCGGCAGGAAATCAACGGCGCCGGCGACTGGATACAGACCGGCGTTTTTTACCGAAACAACAAAGATCATTATTCGATTCCGGTTTTCGCCTACAATGCGCATCACCGCGCGCAAAGCGGCGGCGGCGCGCTCGACGGACGATTCACGGTTCTCGAAAACGAGACCTCCGGCATCGGCACGACCGCGCTGCGTTATCGCGCCGGCATCGTCGCGGACGATCTAAATTCCGACACGCTAATTTACGGAAATTACAATTCGCGCACGCAGGTTTACGCCGGAATTTACGCCGATCAAACAGTGCCGGTCGGCGAGAAAAAATTTTTGGTTTTTACCGCCGGCGCAACGCTTGATCATTCGAATCGCGAAGGCACCGCCGGCTCGCCGGTCGCCGGCGTCGCATGGGAAAACAAAACGCCGGCAATGTCGCTCCGCCGCGTCGCACTCGATTACTCGGAAGCGACGCAGGTGCCGTCTTACACGGCGCTTAACGGCGCGCCCGGCGGACTTTTCGGCGGCGACCCGAATCTCGGGCGTTCGCGCGCGCGCAATGTCGAACTCGCTGCGGATTTCGCCGCCGGCACCGACGGCGAATGGACGATTTCGCCGAAAATCTTTTACCGGCGCGATTCGGACTCGGTCGATTGGGTCTTCGATCCGAGCAATCCCGCGTCAAGCCGTGTCGCGCGTAGTGTCAATTTGGATACATACGGTGCGGAACTGACGATAAAAGGCTCGTGGTCGATTTTCGATTTCACGTTCGGTTACGCGTGGATGCACAAAACGGACGATTACACGTCGGACGTCACGGCGAGTTTTTACGCGATGAATTTTGCCGAGCACCGATTGCTTGCCGGCATCGTCGCACGGCTCGGTTACGGTTTTGAAATTTGCTGCGACAATGAATTTCGCGTGCAGGAGGAAAATGCTTTGCGCGAAGGCACGCACGCGCCGGTGTTCACGTCGTTGTCCGTAATTTACCGTGTGCCGGACATTTCGGGATTATCGATTTTCGCGCGAATCGACAATCTGTGGGATGTTGCTTACGAAGCCGTGCCGCTCGTTCCCGGCACACCGCGCACCTGGTCCGCCGGCATGTCGTATGTATGGTAACCGTTACACGCCTTACCGAGGCTCCGGGGGCAAAATAATTCGGCAAACTTTCGCTTAAAAAACGCTTGCCGGTCGCCGGCAAATTATCAGGTTTCCTCGTCCTGCGTTAGCGAAACGGGTTGCCCCGCTTCGCCTTGGTTCCCGAAACAAACGGGTTTAAGCGGCATCTCCGGGCGACGCGCCGGGAGATGCGATTTCAATTCCTCGAAATCCTTAAAAACCTTGAACAGCCGAAAGATAACACCATGTCCGTCAACAAATCCGAAGTCATCAAACAATTCCAAACGAGCAAAAACGACACCGGTTCCGCCGAAGTCCAAATCGCTCTTTTGACCGCGCGCATCGCGCACCTCACCGAGCACCTGCGCTCCAATCGCAAAGACGTTCACTCGCGCCGCGGCCTCATCATGATGACGAATCGCCGCCGCAAACTCTTGAATTACCTCAAGGACAACGCGCTCGATAAATACAACGAAATCATCCAAAAGCTCAACCTCCGCAAATAATCCGGCGGACGTTTTTGCGAAAAGCCCGGCCGATAAGGAACGGGCTTTTTCTTTAATTAAGAATTAGGATTTAAGAAGTAAGAAGTGAAGGCGGAAGATCGGCACTTGCGTAGCGCAGACATTCGTGTCTGCGGGTTCGGATTTGCTTCGCAAATCCGCTCGCGTGTCGATGTCGCCGGCGAGTTTATTATTTACCGGCGCTTCTCATAACTTCAGGGGCGGTTAAAAACCGCCCGAACTCGCAGACAAGAATGTCTGCGCTACGAATTTTTTCCAAAACGGAATAAATAAACCCAAAAAACAAACCCCGGGCAATCCCGCCCGAAACGCCGGCATCCCGCCGGTGTATCCAAAAAGTAAATACATGAAACAAGAATACTCAGTCACGATACCGGAGCTCGGTATCACAATCGCCACCGGCAGCATCGCCCGCCAGGCCAACGGCGCAGTCACCATCACGAAGGGCGAAACCACCATGTTCGTCAGCGCAACGGCTGCCGAAGGCCTCCGCTCGCCGGACCAGGACTTCTTCCCGCTCACGGTCGATTACCGCGAAAAATTCGCCGCCGCAGGCCGCTTCCCCGGCGGTTATTTCAAACGCGAAGGCAAGCCCTCCGAAAAAGAAATTCTCACCTCGCGCCTCTGCGACCGCCCGCTGCGCCCGCTCTTTCAAAAAGGATTTTTGAACGAAGTGCAAGTCATCGGCCTTTTGCTTTCCGCCGATTTGAGCAACGAGCCGGACATCCTCATGGTCAACGGCGCCAGCGCCGCCCTGCTCTGCTCCGACATCCCGTGGAACGGCCCGATCGGTTGCGTGCGCGTCGGCGAAATTAACGGCGAATTTATCGTCAACCCGACCAACGAGCAAATGTATGACTCGACGCTCGACTTGATCTACGTCGGCAACGAGCGCGACATGATGATGATCGAAGGCAGCGCCGCGCAAATCGCGGACGACCGTTTCGTCGAAGCCCTCGAATTCGCGCACAAAGCGATTCAGCCCATCATCGCCGCGCAACGCCAACTCGCCGCGCAATACGGCAAAGCCAAGCGCGTTTACGCGCTGAATGTTTGCGAACCGAAAGTTTTGGAAATCTGCCGCGAAGTCGCAGAGACCGACGGCAAACTCGCCAAAGCCGTTTACCAAGAAAAGAAACAAGATCGCGGCAACGCCGTCAGCGCCGTAAAAGCCGAAGCCCTCGAAGCCCTGAAAGCCAAACTCGGCGAAGGCAATTTCGACCCGCGCCACATCAACATCGCATTCGAAGAACTCCAAGAAGTCGTCTACCGGCAAACCATCCTCTCCGGCGGCAAACGCGCCGACGGACGCGGCAATGACGACCTGCGCGCCATCTCGTGCCAAACCGACGTGCTCCCGCGCGTTCACGGCTCCGCCCTCTTCCAACGCGGCGAAACGCAAGGCCTCGTCATCGCCACGCTCGGCGCCGGCAAAGACGCCCAAGACCTCGACGGACTCACCGGCGGCGCGAAGAAAAAATCGTTTATTTTGCACTACAACTTCCCGCCGTTCTCCGTCGGCGAATGCGGCCGCTTCACCGGCCCCGGACGTCGCGAAATCGGCCACGGCGCGCTCGCCGAACGCTCGCTCGTGCCGGTGCTCCCGACCGAAGACGAATTCCCCTACGCCATCCGCCTCAGCTCGGAAATCATGGAATCGAACGGCTCCACGTCAATGGCCTCCGTTTGCGGCGGCACGCTCGCGCTCATGGACGCCGGCGTCCCGATCACCTCGCCGGTGGCCGGCATCTCCTGCGGCCTCGTTTCGCAAGAAGAAAACGGAAGCATCACGAAGCACGTCGTCTTGACCGACATCATCGGCGCGGAAGACCACTTCGGCGACATGGACTTCAAGATTTGCGGCACCTCCGCCGGCATCACCGGATTCCAACTCGACCTCAAAATCCACGGCCTCCCGATCGAAATCGCCAAAGAAGCGATCAAGCAAAACCGCGTCGCCCGCGAAAAGATCTTGGAAATCATGCTCGCCGCGAAAAGCACACCGAGCACGGAAACCAAATCGTGCGCCCCGCGCATTCACCAAATGCAAATCCCGCCGGACAAAATCGGCGCGCTCATCGGCCCCGGCGGCAAAAACATCAAACGCATCACGGAATTCTCCGGCGCGCAAATCGACATCAACGAAGACAATTCCGGCAAGATCATCATCTTCGCCAACGGAGCCGAATCGCTCCAACGCGCCGTCCACGAAGTCAACATCATCACCGCGCAAATCGAAGCCGGCAAAACCTACAAAGGCATTGTCCGCTCGATTAAAGAATTCGGCTGCTTCGTCGAATGCCTGCCGGGACAAGAAGGCCTCGTGCACGTTTCCGAACTCGCCGACTTCCGCGTCAACAAAGTCGAAGACGTCTGCAAACTCGGCGACGAAATCATCGTCAAGTGCGTCGGCGTGGACGAAAAAGGCCGCGTCCGCCTCTC
>JAVBUU010000184.1:0-6432 GCA_031555005.1 Opitutales bacterium
CGCCAGCGCGTCATCGTCATGCTCCCGCCGCTTAAAACAATCGCCGAGCAACGCCGCGAAAACAACCCCGCGCCCTTCTCGAAAACCACCGTCATGAGCGACGAACTCTTCGTCTCCGAATCCGACGACGACATCGCCTACTTCAATTTCCAAGGAAACGTCATCCTCGCCGGCGCCGGCATCTCCGGCACCTGCGACAAACTCAACGTCACAGCCGATTCCAAAAAACCGGCGACGCGCGCGGGCGCAGCCCGGCAAAGCGCCCCCGACTCGCCGGACGCCTCGCAAATCCGACGCATCATCGCCCTCGGCCACGTCCGCTTCGTCACCGACAAATGCACCGTCGAAGGCGGGAACGCCGAGATTTTCCCGCGCGCCGTTTTCCAAGAAAACTCCGTCGCCGCCGACAACGGCATGGACGGCCGCGAACCGCAACTCATCACGCTGCGCCGCGACCCCGCGCAACCCGAGATGCGCCCGCGCCTCACGCTGCGCGGCACCTCGCTCTCCGACATCACGCCGTTCGACGCCGGCGCGACCGAAAAAAAGCCCGCCGGCATCGGCGCGCTCACCATCGAAAGCGATTACCAGGAACTCTTCAACGGCACCGAACGCGCGCGGTTTTTCCTCTCCGGCAACGTCGTCATCACCGGCAAAGAACTCCGCGGCACCTGCGACAAAGTCGAAGGCGAAACGCTCCAACCGCTGAAAAAAGAAAACTCCGCGTCCCTCGACGTCACGCGCATCATCGGTCGCGGCAACGTCCGCTTCGACATGCGCGGCAACATCGCCACCGGCAACAAAGTCGAAATGCTCCCGCAGGAGAAAAAAATCTACCTCACCGGCTCGCCCAAAGTCACCACCGCCGAAGGCGTCGTCGCCGACCCCGGCAAACGGATCACCTACGACTGGGAAACCCGGAATTGGAGCATGGAACGCGCCCCGGACGACACACTCGCCCCCGAGCAAATCGAACGCCCCGTCATCACCATTCCGCTGCGCACGAAAACCGCGCCGAACCCGAAAAAATTTAAATCGAAATGAATCCCGACAAACCCGCCGACACCGCCGGCATCATTTCCACCGAATCACTCGCCAAAACCTACGGCAAACGCGAAGTCGTTCACGACGTCAGCCTCTCCCTGCGCGCCGGCGAAGTTGTCGGCCTGCTCGGCCCCAACGGCGCCGGCAAAACCACCGCGTTTTACATGATCGTCGGCCTCGTGCCGGTGACGCGCGGCAAAGTTTTTCTCGACGGACACAACATCACTGAACTCCCGATGTGGCAGCGCGCGCGCCTCGGCATCGGCTATCTGCCGCAAGAAGCCTCCATTTTCCGAAAACTCAGCGTCTGGGACAACGTCATGGGCGTCGTCGAAACCATGGACATCCCGGCCGCGCAACGCAAAGCCTACACCGCCGGCATCCTCGACGATCTCAGCCTCATGCGGCTCGCCAAACAACCCGCCTACACGCTCTCCGGCGGCGAACGCCGGCGGCTCGAAATCGCCCGCGCGCTCGCCGTCAAACCGCGCTTCATGCTCCTCGACGAACCGTTCTCCGGCGTGGACCCCATAAGCGTCGCCGACGTGCAGCAAATTGTCCGCGACCTCCAAAAAAAAGGCATCGGCGTTTTGATCACCGACCACAACGTGCGCGAAACACTCTCCATCGTCGACCGCGCCTACCTGATTTACCAAGGACGCGTCCTCGTCGAAGGCAACGCCGACTCCATCGTCAACGACCCGAAAAGCCGCCAATTCTACCTCGGCGAAGATTTCCGCATGTGACCCCTCCCCCTTTTTTCTTCCGCCATGTCGCCCCCCAAACAGCCTCAGCACCATTCCGGCCAAATCGAAAGCATTTCCGTCCGCGAGTTTTTTGAATCCTCCAAAACCTCGCTCCAAATGGAAATCCTCGCCGGCGAAGAAGGCCTGGACAATCGCATCGTCGAAAAATCCCTGAACCGCCCGGCACTCGCACTTGCCGGTTATTTCAAACACTTCGCCAACGGACGCCTCCAACTCTTCGGCGCCGGCGAAATGGCTTACCTGCGCGACGTGGACGACAAAACGCAAACGCGCATGCTCAAGGAAATCATCTCCCGCAAAATCCCGGCAATCGTGATTTCGCGCGACCTCGATCCCACGCCGGCACTGCTCCGCCTTGCCAACGCGTTCAAAGTCCCCGTTCTTCGCAGCCGAATGAAGTCCAAAGACTTCGCATCGGAAGCGACCGTATTGCTCGAAAAAGAATTTGCGCCCTACACCAACCTTCACGGCACACTCATGGACGTACGCGGCGTCGGCGTCCTCATCCGCGGTGCCAGCGGCGTCGGCAAATCCGAATGCGCGCTCGGGCTGATTGAACGCGGCCACAGCCTCGTCGCCGACGACTACATTGAAGTGCACCTGCTCGGCGACCACGGGCTGCGCGGCAGCGCCAAAGCACTCAACCAAGGCTTCATGGAATGTCGCGGCATCGGCATCATCAACATCGCCGCGCTCTTCGGCGTCCGCTCCGTTTTGCAACACAAGAGCATCGATTTCGTCGTCTCCTTCGTGCTCTGGAAAGAAGGCATGGAAGAAGACCGCACCGGTCTCGACACCGAGCCTTACACGATTCTCAACCAACCGGTGCCGCAGGTCATTTTACCGGTGCGCCCCGGCCGCGACATGGCGCGTCTCGTGGAAGTTGCGGCAATGGTTCACGCCTTGAAAAAAACCGGCTACGACTCCGCGCAGGAATTCAATAAACGCCTCATCGCGCACATGAATCCCGGCGAAGAATTTTAGAACCGGTTGAAGCGCCGGAGATACAATGCGCTTACTCCGTCTCAAACTCGATCACCACCGGGCAATGGTCGCTCAATAAAATGCGCGGCACCTCGCAAAACAGCACCTTGAAACTCGCCGGCATAAAAATGAAATCGATTTTTTGTTTCGGCCAAACCGACGGAAACGTCGGATCGCTCACCGGATAAATCCGGTAATCGCCCACGCGCCGAAGCACCCCGTCGAGCTGCCGGACGGCGTCAACCGCCGCACGCGGCCCGCAATTGAAATCGCCGCAAAATACGGTTCGCAGCCGATTCGGATTATTCGTCCGCGAATAACGCATGTATTCCGCCAGCTTGTCCAACTGCACCATCCGCCGTTCCGCCGAGCGAAAATCCAAATGAAGCACAACCACCGGCAAAATTTTTTCGCTTCCGGTCCGGTCCGCGCCAATCTTCAACTCCGCGTAAAGAAAACCTTTTTCGCCCAGTTTTGCGCCGCCGAACGGAATATTTTCCCAATGCGAAATCGGAAACCGGCTCAGCAAACCGTTCCCGTAGGCGAGCGCTTTTTTCCCTTCGCGCCGGTTATTCACGCCGATCACGCCGAACGGATGGCCGCTCGCCGCTTGAATCCCGGCGAGCAAATTCATGCCGCGATTCCAGTGCGAATTTAAATCCACCTCCTGCATCGCCAAAATATCCGCCTCGGACTCACGCGCGAAATCGCCGATCCGCTTCAAATTTTTCTTCAACTTCGCCGGCGACACAAACCCCTGATACAATGAAAGCCCGCGCCCGTGGGCGATATTGAATGTCATCAACCGGCAACGCGTACTCATGTTTGCGGGATTGTTGTTTATCGGTTTATTCACTCAATTCATTTTTTCGAACGCAATGCAGCTTTTGTCGCTCATAGCCGCCGCAAACACGGATGCCGCCCGGTTCCCCGATTGGATGCGCGCCATCGGGCGCGTCGTCCTGCCGCACTGGGAAACCGCCCTCGGGCTCGTCATGGCCTTCATCGTCGCCTCGAGCATGCTCCGGCAACGCCGCAAGCAAAGCAACATCGTCGCCTGGACGCTTCTCATCTTGTTTTGGCCGGTGATCGGCTCACTCCTTTTTCTGCTCATGGGCGGACGCAAACACGAACGCTCCCTCAGAACAAAACGCGCCATCAACGCCGTCGCCGGCGGCATCTCCCACGAAAACGACCTTTCGGAAAACACCGCCGGGAGACAGCCCCCCCCCGAATCCGGCAACAGCTTCGAACTTCTCGACGACGAAGACGGCACCGCAACCTGGCATGCCCTTTGCCGGGAAATCGACGCCGCGACGACAAGCATCTGCGTCACGACATACATTCTCGGGAAAAACGACATCGGCCGCGAATTCATCCGCCGCCTTGCCGCGCGCGCGCGCGCCGGCGTCAAAGTCCGCCTGCTCATCGACGCCGTCGGCAGCCGGGGCGCCAAACTCCTCGTCTGCCGGCCGCTCATCGACGCCGGCGGCGAAGTCTACCGCTTCATGCCCGTCTTCCCCTTCCAAGGCCGCGGCACGGTAAACTTCCGCAATCACCGTAAAATCGCGATTTTTGACGGACAACGCGCAATCATCGGCGGCCAAAACATCGCGCGAGAATACATGGGGCCGGAATCGTATAAAAAACGCTTCCGCGACTTCAGCGCGCTCATCAGCGGCCCCGCCGTCGCCGAGCTCACCCGCATCTTCCTCAGCGACTGGTGCTTCGCCGCCGGCGAAAGCCCCGCGCACCACGCGGAACAACTGCGTTTCGAACCGGAACCGGTCGGCGCGGTGAAAATGCGCATCGTCGCCGGCGGGCCCGACGAACCCGGCGATCCGGTCTGGGAACAATTCCTCGCACTCTTTCAAGAATGCCGCCGGGACCTCACCATCGTCACGCCCTACCTCGTGCCGGACGAAGTGCTTTACCGCCTCCTGCTCGCCAAACTCCGCACCGGCTGCCGCGTCACGCTCATCGTCCCGAAAAAATCCGACCACCCTTTTCTCGACCTCGCCCGACGCCCTTACTTACGGGCATTTCACAAGGCCGGCGCAAAAATCCTGCTCTACGAAAAAGGCCTCCTGCACGGAAAACTCTTTCTCGCCGACAACACCGCCGGCGTCATCGGCTCCGCCAATTTGGACATGCGCAGCCTTTTCGTGAACTTCGAAGTCGCCACCTTCATCTGCTCCGCAAACGTCGTACGCCGCCTGCGCGTCCTGGCGAACTCACTCGCCGCGAACGCCTCTCCCTACGAAGAATCAAAACTCTTCGTCGATAACCGGAAAAACCGCCTCCTCGAATCCCTCGCCCACCTCGCCGGCCCGCTGCTGTGAACAACGCCGTTTGCGCCGGCAATTGACAACCCGGAAAAAAGTGACACCGTGACACCTATGACAACGATAACGCTTAAAGAGCTTCACGGAACCACCGGCAAAATAACGCGCCGCGCGGGAAGTGCCGGCACACCGCTCTACATCACGGATCGCGGGCGCGTCATCGCGGCACTCTGCAACCCGGCGCTCATTCGCCCCAAGACGCGCACGCGCGCGCTCCTGCCGGAATTTAAAAATCATATGAAAAAAAGCCCCAAGGGACTTTTAAAAAACGCGCTCAACGCAACCCGGGGCAAATTCTGATGTTTTGCGACACCTCGTTCGGCGCAAAATTGTATTTGCCGGAACAGGACACGAACCGCGTCGGCGACACGTTGGAATCGGCGTCCGAAGTATTCGTTTCGGACCTTTTTCGCATCGAAACAATAAGCATTTTTCACCGTCTCATGCGCGAACGGCTTTGGTCGGCATCTGCATACCAAGCCGCAAACCGGCAGTTTAAAAAAGATGTCGAATCCGGCTTTTGGACATTTCTGCCGATTGACGCGGATGTCATTACGACCGCCGAACGCATTTACGAAAAATTGCCAAAAGGCATTTTTCTTCGCGCCGCCGACTGCATTCACCTCGCCACCGCGATGAGTTGCGGCATTTCGGCATTTTATACCGACGACGCCCAGCAAGCGCGCGCCGCGCGCGCACTCGGACTTCGCGTCACCGGCAACGCCGCTTAAAAAAACGATTTTTTAATTCCGCCCCTTCCGCGCCATGATCCGACTTGTTTGCTTCGACTGCGATTCCACGCTCAGCGCCATTGAAGGCATTGACGAATTGGCGCGTTTTCGCGGGCCGGCGGTTTTCCGCCAAGTCGAAGAAATGACGTGCGTCGCGATGGACGGCGGCGTGCCGCTCGAAGAAGTCTTTGCGCGCCGGCTCGATTTGATTCGCCCGACCGCCGGCGAAATTCGGCGCATCGGCGAAATGTATATCCGGCACGTCGAACCCGACGCCGCCGGCGTCATCGCCCGGCTGAAAAAATCCGGCATCGTGCCGGTGATTGTCAGCGGCGGTTTCCGGCAGGCGATTTTGCCGCTCGCGGAACGGCTCGGCATCGCACGCGTCGAGGCCGTTAACCTCTTTTTCGACGACGCCGGCAATTATCGCGATTTCGGGAAAAATGACCCGACTGCGCGTGCGCGCGGAAAAAACGCCGTGATAACGTCATTGAAAAATGAATACAAAACCGATGACGTCGTCATGGTCGGCGACGGCGCGAGCGACTTGGAAACAACGCC
>JAVBUU010000037.1:0-2718 GCA_031555005.1 Opitutales bacterium
CTCGCAACTCGGGTTGCTGAGCCGCTTCGCGGGCATGTTGACGGATTCGCGCAGCTTCATGTCCTTTCCGCGTCACGAATATTTCCGGCGCATCCTCTGCAACCTCCTCGGCAACGACGTCGAAAACGGCCTCCTGCCGGCAAGCGAACTGCCGTTCATCGGCCGAATGGTCGAAGACATTTCTTACAACAACGCCAAAAAGTTTTTTGAATTTTAAAGGCGACGAGCCCGGAGCCTCCCCTTCGCATTTCATGAAAAACCTCTTCGACATCACAAACAAAGTCATCGTCCTCACCGGCGGCACCGGCGTCCTCGGCGCGTGCCTCGCCGAGCACCTCGCGGAGCAAAGCGCGCACGTCGTGCTGCTCGCGCGCAAAGAAGACGTCGCCGGCAAGCTCGTCGAAAAAATTAAAAACGCCGGCGGCAGCGCCGCGTTTTTCAAAGCCGACGTGCTCGACAAGTCCGCGCTCGAAACCGCGCGCGACGAAATTCTGAAAAAATACGGACGCGTGGACGTCCTCATCAACGCCGCCGGCGGCAACATGCCGGGCGCGACGATTCCGGACGACAAAACAATCCTTGATCTCGACCCGGCCGCCATGCGCACGGTCGTCGATCTTAATCTCATGGGAACCGTTCTGCCGACGCAGATCTTTTCGCAACCGATGACGACGCAAAAAGCCGGCGTTATCATCAATTTCTCGTCGGAGTCCGCGATGCGCCCGCTCACGCGCGTCGTCGGTTACAGCGCTGCAAAGGCGGCCGTCACGAATTTCACGAAATACATGGCCGTGGAACTCGCGACGAAGTTCGGCGAGGGGCTTCGCGTGAACGCAATTGTGCCGGGATTTTTCCTGACGGAACAAAACCGTGCGCTCCTCACAAATCCCGACGGCAGCTTCACAGCGCGCGGCGGCAAGGTGATCGCGCACACGCCCGCGGGACGTTTCGGCAAACCGGAAGAATTGCTCGGCGCGATACAATTCATGTGCAGCGACGCCTCGAAATTCATGACCGGCACCACGCTCGTCATCGACGGCGGCTTCGACGCGTATTCGATTTAAAAAAAACAAAAAAATTAACCACGGATAACACGGATGACACGGATATTTTTTTAATAAAAAATTTTGTAGTTAAAAAATAACTACATTTTTGTTTTTATAAAAATAAATCCGTGTCATCCGTGTTATCCGTGGTTAAAAAAAACTTTCCTGAACGCCATGCACCTCTTCGAACAAACCATGCGCTGGTACGGCCCGAAAGACCCCGTGAGTCTTTGGGACATTAAACAGGCAGGCGCGACCGGCATCGTCACCGCGCTGCACCACGTTCCGAACGGCAATGTTTGGAGCGTCGAAGAAATTAAAAAGCGCGTCGCCGAGATCGAAGCCGTCGGCTTGCGCTGGTCGGTCGTCGAAAGCGTGCCGGTGCACGAACACATCAAGACGCAGGAAGGCGATTTCCGGCAATACATCGAAAATTACAAACAATCGCTGAAAAACCTCGCCGCGTGCGACGTGAAAATCGTCACTTATAATTTCATGCCGGTGATTGACTGGACGCGCACGGATTTGGCGTTCACGCTGCCGGACGGCTCCAAAGCATTGCGTTTCGACCGCGCCGAGTTCACCGCATTCGACCTCTTTTTGCTGAAACGCCCGAACGCCGCCGTCGATTACGCGCCGGCGGAAATCGAGCGCGCGAAAATCGTTTTTGCCGGCATGTCCGAGTCGGCGCGCGAGCGGCTTGTGCGTAACATCATCGCCGGGCTGCCGGGTGCGGAAGAAAGTTTCACGCTCGAAAATTTCCAAAAACAACTCGACCGCTACGCCGGCATCGACGCCGAAAAATTGCGCGAAAATTTAATTTTCTTCCTGAAAGAAATCGCGTCGCTCGCCGATGAGGTCGGCGTAAAACTCGTGATTCACCCGGACGACCCGCCCTTCCCCGTTCTCGGACTGCCGCGCGTTTTGAGCTCCGAAAGCGATTTCGAAAAACTCGTCGCCGCCGTGCCCAACGCGTCAAACGGCCTTTGCTTTTGCACCGGCTCCTTCGGCGTGCGTGCCGACAACGATCTCGCGGGTATGGTCGCGCGTCTCGGCGACCGGATAAATTTCGTCCACCTGCGCGCCACAAAACGCGACGCCGACGGCAACTTTTTCGAAGCCGACCATCTCGCCGGCGACGTCGATATGTTTGCCGTGATGCGCGAGCTTTTCCGGCTGCAACAACGCCGGCGCGTTTCGATTCCGATGCGTCCCGACCACGGGCACCAAATGTGCGACGATTTGAAAAAGAAAACCAATCCCGGCTATTCGCTCATCGGGCGTTTGCGCGGCTTGGCGGAATTGCGCGGGCTGGAACTCGGCATCGCAAAAAGCGTTTAAGAAAATTTCTTAAAAAACAAAAAACCGCCGGCGTTAATGCCGGCGGTTTTTTTGATTTTTCATGCCGTCAACTGTCCCAGCACATACGGCAAAATGCCGCCGGCGCGGTAATAATCCAGCTCCGCCGGCGTGTCGATGCGCACGATTACCGGCACGTCGAATTTGTCTCCGGTTTTCGGATACACGCGCAAGGTCGCCGGTTGTTGCGGTTTCAGATCGTTCGAAATTCCAAACATGTCAACGGTCGCGTCGGCGAGATTTTTTACTTTTTCGTAATCGGCTTTGTCCGCGAAATTCAACGGCAACACGCCCATGCCGATCAAGTTCGACC
>JAVBUU010000051.1:0-14383 GCA_031555005.1 Opitutales bacterium
CACGGTGTAAACGGCGCGTTTGCGCCAACCGGAGCGCACGAGCATTTCGAAGATGTGCGTTTTGCCGGCGCCGGTGGGGGCTTGCACGATGACGTCGCGGCCTTGGCGGAGCGCGTGCAAGGCGTCTTGCTGCCAGCGGTCGGGAATTTTTAAGGATGCGGCGAAATCCGGCATGTTTGTTTTGTTAACCGCAAAGAACGCAGAAAGCGCAAAGAAAATTTTTAACGCCGCATCGCGGACATAACAAAAAACGCAACCTGCTTCGGCTGCGTTTGGTTTTGGAAATTGGTGCCAGAGGGCGGATTTGAACCGCCGACCGTAGGCTTATGAGTCCCGCGCTCTACCGCTGAGCTACTCTGGCTTTTTTGAAGGGCGCGCAAATTGGCGAGCCGCCGGCAATCGGTCAAGCGTTTTGAATAAAAACGGCGTTATTTCTTGACTCGTCGGCGCGATAGGAAAGCGTCGGCGACTCTTTTTTAACAAGTCCCGACAAACGCATGTCCGAAGAACAGTTGATCGAACTCGAAGGTAAAGTTGTGCAAGTGCTGCCCGGCACGATGTTCCGCGTCGAATTGCCGAACAAGCACGTCGTCTTGGGCCGCATTTCCGGTAAGCTGCGTAAAAACTTTATCAAAATTATTGCCGGCGACTTGGTGCGTTTGGAGATGAGTCCGAACGACATCACGCAGGCACGCATCACGTATCGTCTGCGCAATAACGAGGCCTCTGCGTTTCGTCCGGCACCGAGACCCGGCGCGCAGCGTCGTCGTTAAGCGGCGCGCCGCGGCACCGGTTTCGGCGCGGCACCGTATTTTGCCGCGAATGCGCGGCGCGTTGCTTGTGTTTGTTTCTTGCTCGGGTGGTGAAATTGGCAGACACGCCGGATTTAGGTTCCGGTGCCGAAAGGCGTAAGGGTTCAAGTCCCTTCCCGAGCACTTTCAACGCGTTCCCGGATTGTTTCCCGAAATTCGCATTTTTTTTCGAGACTTTCTTTTTTCGTTTTATTAAAAAGTTAACCCGTCAATGAAAACCCAAGACATTTCGAAACTCGACGAAGCTTCTCTTCGCGAATTGGCGCATTTGCGTCTCGCAGCTTTGGGCGAGGATTATCCGGGGGCGTCCGATGCCGCCGGTGTCGCGCCGGCGACTGTTCCGTTGTTGGAACAGTTTTGTGAACAGGAGCGCCTGTTGATTGATCACCAGGCTCCGGCGGATCTTCGCATCCAAAAGTTCCTCGACAGCTACCTCGGGGAGCCGGGAATGATGGCCGCGCATTTGCCGCCGACGACGCTCGTGCTCGACCGTCCGGGGTTGGCGCGCATTCTTTCGCTGCCGCACGACAAGGATATTTTCGAGTCGCCGATTTTGAAATCGTATCGCGTGAAGCAGGGCGTGCTTCACAATCCGGCAAATGACCGGCGCACGACTGCCGGCGTTTTTCACGTGGCCGAGGGCGGTTTGCCGATTCAGGCGGACAAGACGGCGGTGCCGAAAAAGGTTTTTGCTGCGTTGCTCGCCGAGGCGCTTAACCCGCCGGACGAGCACATGATTTTGCCTTACACGTCGACGCTTGAAAAACCGGCTAAATTGTGGGTGTCGCTCTTGCTGCGTCCGGTCGTGGTACCGGCGGTGCCGGGTTTCACGCGCGAGCGCACATCGGAAATTCGTTTTTTTGCGCCGGGCGGGTTGATTTCGAACGTGGACTTTGTCGAAGGCATTTTCGGCAACGCCGGAAATCCGCTTCTCGCCGCAAACGATGCCGCGCTGGATCCGCTGCATTGGACGGGGCACACCGGTTGCATTATTCTCGCGCCGCACCTTATTCACGTTCGCAAAAAGGATCTCGGCTTGCCGCACGTGTCCGAGGCGACCGCCCGGCAAAAAGCGCAGGGCGTTTGCTGGGAAAAAGAGGACGAGTGCTACAACAACGGCAGCGCGTTCAAGATTACGGCACGTGACGCGCGCGGCGTCATGGTCACGATTATCGCCGACAATTATTACGGTTACTGCAAAAAAGAAGTTAAGACGCAGATCAGTTTTTCGGCGAATTTGCACGGGCTTTCCGAGGAAGAGCATGCCGGCGGCGCGATTGCCCGGCCGACTTACGATTTGGGCGAAGATTTTGACGATTCGCGTACGAACACCGGCGGGCATACACTCGAAGAAGTGCGCAAAAATAATCCCGGCCTCATGGACATCCAGTCCGAGGGGCACGGAATCGACAGCCTGCACCCGAACATTTACTATCTGCCGGAAGGCTCGCGTTTCTCGCTCGACGAGCAACGCGTATCGTGGACGTTTAAGGGAAAACCGGGTTCGATTTCTATTCAGCCCGGTATTGTTTACACGCTGCCCTCGGGCTATCAGGTGCGCATGTTGCAGCCGTATGTCGGACGGCGGTGGCGCCTGGTCGGCACGAGCGCCGAAGGCACATTTTGCCACAAGCCCTGCACGGTTTCCGGCGGCGGTAAATCCGAGATATCGAAATCCATTGCCGACGCCATTATCGGCGGCCCGATTTTTGTCGCGGATTACAAAAAAGACTTCGTCGCGCTGGACGAAATTTTCGCGCGCGATTTCTCGAACCGTTTTGCGGACCCTGCAAAACGCGGCACCGACAAACGGCCGCTCCTGAGCCAGGAGCGCACGCTCGGCTCCGTCATTAAACTCATGACGCCGTCAGCCGATTTCACGGCGGAGCACAACGCGTGGCTTGCCGGTATCCCGCCATATTTGAAGGAACTCGTCTTTGCGATTAAACGGTATTACAAATCCGACTGGGACGGCGATTGGCGTTCGCGTTTTAACGTGGACATCATCAACGGCGTTCCCGGCAACGAGCTGAAATACCGCAAGCAACGCCTCATTACGCAATACCTGCGCATCGGTTATTTGAACGACGGCGCGTGGCGCACTTTCGGCGTCCGCAAAGACTTTTTCCCGGCGGAAAAACTTCAAACCGAGGACGACATTTCGGCGTCGGTTGTCGTGCCCGGCCATGCGCTGAAAGGCTTGCCGTCGGGCAGCAATCCGGACGGCTCGTTCAAATTCGTCGACAATTGCGAACGGCTGCTTTTCCAACGTCCCGACGAGGCGATCAACCGCGGTTACGACAAGCAAACCGAGTGCGACATGGCGCAGCCCGGCTGCTTCATTTCGAACTACGAACCGCTCACGAAAGCCGCCGCGCGCAAGATGAGCGAAGACGTTATCCGCTTCAGCCTTTTCACGAAGCCGATGCGCGATCTTATCGAAAATTTTGCCAAAGGCACCGAGTTCGCGCCGGACTACGTCGTCTCCTCGGCGAACCCGCGCCTCGTGGACGGCAAGCCGTCAAAGAATCCGCGCTACCTTCAAACCCGGCAAGATATCGTGAAGCCGGAAATTCGTTATCTCACCGACATCGCGGCGCGCCTCGTGCGTCGTTTGAAAGCCGGCGAGAAAGTCGTTTTCCCGGTCAGTTCGGTGCTTGCCGGACGCCGCAATAACGGCCCCGAAAAAGGGGTGCGCCCGCTTTCGGCTTACGGCGCGATTCATTATTTCGAATTGCCGGAATTGTTCATGGATTTCATCACGTCGATGACCGGTAAGTCGCCCTCGACGACCGGCGCCGGCAGCGAAGGCGCGCTTACCAAAGGCCCGTTCAACGCAGTGCCGACGGTGGTCGATTTGAACAACGCGCTCGTGTCTTATTTGCTCACGGAGCACGACGGCTTTGTTTCGTCGGCCGGCGTGGTCGGCCCGAACGTCCGCGTCGATCACGACGTCTCGCTGTTGATTCCGGAACTTTGGAGCCGCATGCGCCCCGAAGAACGCGATGCCAAATGGCTCATCGCAAACGGTTATCTGGAGCGCTGCCCGGACTTTGAGCACAACGGGAAAAAATATCCCGGAGCGCGCCTTGGTTACCGCGTTACGCAATCGTTCGCGAATCACTTCTTCGGACGCGTTTTTGTGAATCCCGACGTCGTGCTTTCCGGGCAGATGCTTCGCCCGGAAGAGCAAAGCGCGGAGGTTTACGCCGACAGTTTCGACACGATTTTGCAGACCGACGAATACGTCGCGAAGTCGTTTTTCGAGGACGGCACGATCGAAGGCGCCTGCCCGCCGCTCAAGGCGTTGCTGCACATCATGGCTTATGGTCATTATGAAGGCAAAAAGATCGACGATCCCGTGATTCGTTCGCTTTTTACGCGCGAATCCATGCTGAAGAGCGACTGGTATAAGGCACGTATCGAAATGCGCCGGCAGGTCGAGACCGGCCACCTCACGCGAGGCATCGCGTATTTGAAGGAGTTTTTGGACAAACCGGTTTACAAGCGCGTTGCCGGCAACCTTGAAATCAAGGAACGTCTTGCCGAAATCGAAAAAGAAGCGAGCCGCGCGAAATCGGAAGGCTATTTGCACTTCCTGACCGGATCGCTCGGAACCGATCCTTGGTTTTATTCCTTGAAAAAATAACGTGTTGCGCGACGGACGCTTTTACCGTTCGGAACATTGAAAAAACCGCCGGCATGCAGCCGGCGGTTTTTTGTTAATGCGGCCGGCATTTGCATTTCGACCGTTTCGGCATAATCTCGGCATCCCTGAACCACCCGAACAACAAACGCATTTATTTATGGCACTCCCGATTGGCGCAACCGCCCCCGCAATCACACTGAAATCAAAAAACGCATCCGGCCTTGTCGATGTCGCACTCACGCGAAACGTCGGCAAAGGGCAGACGGTGTTGCTCTTTGTCCCGCTGGCATTTTCCGGCGTTTGCACCGAGGAGCTTTGCACAATAAGCACGAGTCTGCACGCCTACGGTGCGCTTAACGCGGATGTTGTCGCCGTTTCGATTGACAGCCCGTTTGCGCAGGAAGCGTGGGCGGAAAAGGCCGGATTGAAATTCACGCTCGCGTCGGATTTCAACCGCGAGGCGATTGCCGCTTACGATGTGAAGGACGACAATTTCCTTCCCGGCTTGCTCGGTTATCGCGGCGTGGCGAAACGCTCGGCATTCGTTATCGGAATCGACGGAAAAATTAAGTTTTCCTGGGCGAGCGACGACCCGGGAAAAATGCCGCCGTTTGAGCAAGTTCAGGCGGCTTTGAAGGCCTGATTTTTGAAGAATGTGCGTCCGGCTTATCCGCCGGGCGCGTTTTTTTTCCGAGTTTTCTTGTTAAAGCGGGGCGGCATTCTTTTTCTCGCCCGCTTTGCCCATGACATCGCTTTTCGTTAAACTTCCTTTGATTTCCGGAGCCGCCGTGCCGCCGGTTTCTCCGGATCCCCTGATTGTCCCGTGGTGGGCGTGGGTCGGCTTTTTGGCGTTCATCGCCTGTATGCTCGCGTTGGACTTGGGCGTTTTTAACAAAAAAGATCACTCGCCGTCATTCAAGGAGGCGTCGGCCTGGTGTATCGTTTGGGTGATGTTTGCGGCGGCGTTCGGCGGGCTGATTTGGTTTCTCGACACCCCGGCGACGGCGCAGACGTATTTTGCCGGTTACCTGCTCGAACTCGCGTTGAGCGTCGATAACCTGTTTGTGTTTTTGTTGGTTTTTTCGTTTTTCAAAGTGCCTGAAATTTACCGCCACCGCGTGTTGTTTTGGGGCATTCTCGGTGCGGTGCTCATGCGCGCCGCGTTCATTCTTGCCGGCGTCAAGCTCGTGGAAATGTTCGGCTTTTTGATGTATATTTTCGGAGCGTTTTTGATTTTCACCGGCGCAAAAATGGCGCTGCCGGCGAAGGACGAGGAACAGAATCTCGAAAAAAATATTTTCGTGCGGCTCGGCCGGATGATTTTCCCGGTGACGCGAAAATTCCACGGCAACCGGTTTTTCGTGCGCGGTGCCGGCAAGTGGTTTGCCACGCCGCTGCTGCTCGTTTTGCTCGTCGTCGAGGGCACGGATGTCGTGTTTGCGGTTGATTCGATTCCGGCGGTGATGGGGATTTTGCCGCGCGGGATGCACTACGAAACAAAGGTGTTCGTGGCGTTCACATCGAATATTTTCGCGATTCTCGGGCTGCGGTCGCTCTTTTTCGCGCTCGCCGGATTCATGAATTATTTCCGGTTTTTGAAAATCGGGCTTTCCGTGATTCTCGTGTTTATCGGCGTGAAAATGATTTTGTCCGAATCGGAGATTTTCCACTTCCCGACAACGGTTTCGCTGGGCGTCCTCGGCGTGATTCTGGCGATTTCCGTGGCGGCATCCGTTCTCCTTCCTCAAAAAAAGGCGGCGTGAGCCGGGTCGCCTGTTTTTTGAAAACGCCGCTTGATTTGCCGAAAAATAAAAAAACCTCGCTTGACAGTTTTGCCGGCGTCGTTTTTCTCCTCCGCCCTTAAAGCTTTTACGTCATGCAACCGACCTATCGTCCTTCCAAAATTTGCCGCGCCCGCAAGTGTGGTTTTCGTGCACGCTTGAAGACCCGCGGAGGTCGCAAAGTTCTTGCCAACCGCCGTCGCACCGGCCGCAAGCGGCTCGCCGACTAAGGGCGGCGCGTCCTCACGGGATGCGTTTTCCGGCAACACAAAAAATGCGCGCTCAGGCGGACTTTGTCCGTGCGCGCGAACAAGGCTCGCGACTTGATTGCGGGCCTTTTGTGTTGAATGCGTTCAAGGTGCCGGGCGTTGAAACGCCGGCGCGTATCGGTGTCGTTACCGGCAAGAAAATGCTCGGCGACGCCGTTCACCGGAACCGGATGCGGCGCGTGTTTCGGGAAATTTTCCGGTTAAATCCCGGCGTGTGGCCGGCGGGTTGGGATGTCGTTATTGTGCCGCGCCGGTCGGCTTTGGAAAAAACTTACGCCTCGCTCGAACGGCGTTATCTTGAATCGGGCGCGCGTTTTTTGCGCGCGGCGCAATCGCCGGCGAAGGAGTAGGGCGATGAGCTTTGCGGCACGCGCGGCGATGTTGCCGGTGAAGTTTTACCGGCGATTTATTTCGAAACCGCTGCACTTTTGCCTCGGGCCGTGGTGCGGTTGCCGGTTTTCGCCGACGTGTTCGGAATACGCGTTGCAGGCCTTGGCGACGCACGGATTTTTTAAAGGCGGATTTTTTGCGGTAACGCGGCTTTTGCGCTGCAATCCGTTTTTTGCCGGCGGCACGGATGAAGTGCCGGAGAGGAAAACTCCAAATTCCTGAACCCGTATTACCGGATTTTCCGGAACATTTCCGCGACCGCTTTAGGATCGGCGGCTTTTGAAAACGCCGAAACCACCGCGACGCCGGCGATGTCGGACGCAAGAATTTCCGGCGCGTTTGCCGGCGTGATGCCGCCGATTGCCACTGCCGGCACCGGGGCGAGCGGCGCGAGTTTTGCGATGCCGGCGATGCCGATTGCCGGCGGCGCATTGTGTTTTGAAACGGTCGGAAAAACCGGCCCGATGCCGATGTAATCGACAATGCCGGCATCGACCGCGCGAATTTGCGCTTCGTTCGACGTCGAAAGTCCGAGCAACATGTTTTTGCCGATGATGCGGCGCACCTGTGCCGCAGGCAAATCGCTTTGCCCGATGTGTACGCCTTCCGATTCGACCGCGAGCGCGAGGTCGACGTGGTCGTTCACTATCAACGGCACCTTGCGTTGCCGGAGCAAATCGCGCAGCGCGACGGCGTAATCGTAAAGGGCGCGCTTCGTGCCGGCGTCGGCGCGGAATTGGACGATTGTGACGCCGCCGGCGACCGCCGCATCGACGGAGGCGAGCAATCCTTTGATGCCGCCGGCATAAGATTCCGGCGTGTCGGTGACGAGATAGAGCGTGTAATCGGGTTTAAGCATGTTGTGTCGTTTTGTATCCGGCGGGCGGATGCGTTCGAACAAATAAATTTGCGCTTTTGCAAAAAAACGCCGCGATGCGTTTCCCCTTTGTTCCTCCGTGATTGAGCTAACCGTCGAGAATGTGTTTTTCGCCGTCGCCGGCGTTGTCGGTGCTGTTTCCGCATTTTTGTTTTTTCGAAAACGCCGGCGGCGGACGGCGGCAAAATCGGTTTATGTCGATGCGCCGTTTCCCGAAAAATGGGCAAAAATTTTGCGCCGGCGTTTGCCGGTTTACACGCGTTTGCCGGAGGACGTTCGCGAACGCCTGCACCGGAAAATAAAAATTTTCCTCGCCGAAAAAACGTTTTCCGCCTGCGGCGGCTTGCGCTCCGTCGATGATTCCGCGGCTGTGACGATTGCCGGCCACGCGTGTTTGCTGCTTGCCGGACGCGATGCGACGGAATGTTTCCCTACGGTGAATTCCGTGCTCGTGTATCCGGATTCTTTTTACGCAAAAACGCGGGATGTTTTTTCGGACTCCGGCGCGGAAATCGTATCGGAGGTCGAACACGCCGGCGAAGCGAGCGCGCACGGAAACGTGGTGCTGTCGTGGCGCGAAATTTTGCAAAACAACGCCTTCGCCGGCAACGGGCGAAATGTCGTCGCGCACGAGTTCGCGCATCATGTGCTGCCGGAGGGCGGGGCGTTGCCGGCGGCGTTGGCGGGCGGGTTGGCGTCGTTGCGCGCCGGCGGTATCAACGAGGTGATTGACGAATACGGCGCGCAAAATCCCGAGGAATTTTGGGCCGTGTCGGTCGAGGCGTTTTTTGAAAACCCGGTGCGTTTTGAAACGCTGCATCCGGCGCTGTATGACGCGATGCGCGAATTTTTCGGAATGAATCCGGCGGCGTGGCGGGAAAATTCTTTGCGGTTAATTCGCGAGTGAACGCAAATACGCGTCCGTTTTCGCGGAGACGATTACGCCGTAATTGATCGTGCCGAGCCAGCCGGACATGATGATGCCGACGCTGCCGGCATGAAACAGCCCGCGAATATGTTCCGGCAACTTCATCGAGACTTTCAGCCCTTCGAATTTTGTGCCGAACGACGCGCCTTCCCAATGCCGGACGTAACGCTCCACGGTGCGCGGTGTCGCGGCTTCGATCCAATCCACTTTTTGGCGGATGTCGGGAATGTATTTTTCCAGTCCGGAAAAAGATTCTTCGATGAGGCGCGCTTTGTGCCGGGCGTATTCCTCTTCGTTCATTTTATCCCAGGCGCCGAACTTTTGGTTGATCGACGTCACGACCGCGTAACGCGGCGCTTTCGTGTGCGGGCGCGTGTCCGGGTAGTAAACGCTGTAAGTCCGGCTCGACGTGTTCAGATCGATGAGGTCGGCGCTGCAGAACTTTCGGGCGTCGGAGGTGAATACCAAGTCGCCGATGTGCGGAATCGTTTCGCCCTCGCGCACGCCCATATAAACCTGTGCCGAGCTTGTGTTGACACGCACCGCGCGTGTTTCTGCGGCGAATGCCGGCGGGATGTTTTCTTCGCCCACGAGGTTTAAAATCGTGGTTTTAAGATTGGCGTTGGAAAAGACCGCGCCGCAGGCGATGTCGCGCTCGGAGCCGTCGCGGCGTGAGCGGACGCGCACGCCGGCGACGCGCGAAACGCCGGCGGAATCTTTTTCCGAATAAATTTTTTCGACCAAACAATTGCGCCGAATATCGACGCCGTTGGCTTTTAATTCGGCGGTCATTTTCGCGATCAGCACGTCGGTGCCGCCTTGGAAAATGAAAACGCCTTTGCTCATGAAGTTCGAGAAAACGATGCCGAACGTGATTGCCGGGTCATCGAGCGTGGAGCCGTTGGCGTAAGCAATCGGCTCGATGAGCAGCCGGTGAATGTCGGGGCGCGCCGGGAAGAATTCTTCGAACAATTCACGCGTGCTGCGCCGGTCGTTGTCGTAATAATTCATCGCGCGCAGGTGCTCGAAAAATTTTTCCACCTGAGCCGCCGGCACGTTGAAGTTTTCGACGAGAAGGCGGGTGAAATCCTGCCGGTCGAATGTGGTTTGGACGTTAAATTCCGGGTTGATGAAACGGACGTCTTTGAGTTGCCGGATGGCGTCGGCGATTTCTTTGGTCCAGTATTTCCGGCAGGACTTGATCATGCCGTGCGGGAAACCGTGCAGCGAAATGTCGAAAATGTGTCCGCCGGGCCGCTTGAAATAAGTCGCGAGGCCGCCGAGTTGGTAATGGTGTTCAAGCAACAGCACCTTGTGGCCGAGCTTGGCGAGGCAGTTGGCGCCGGTCATGCCGGCAAGCCCGCTGCCGATGACAATAACATCGTAACGTCCTTGGATATCGGCGAGAAGGGAGGTGCTCATTTCGAAAACGGAAGGCGCAAGAGACTATTGTCTGCCTGTTCAAGGGCAAGCGGCGATTTGAAAATCCTCGGGTCTTGTTTTTTGAATTTTCGGGATTTCGCCTTTCGGGATTTATTTGGGATTTGAATTTTCGGGATTTGGTTTTTGTTTTCCGTGCATGGCCAAAGTCGATATCGAACTCGTAAAAATGGTGCTTCAACGCAACGACGTTGATGTGCGGAAAATCGCGGAAATTCTTGAAGACATCAATCAGGAGCAAAAGGCCGCCGCGGAAGACGACGAAAAGGAGCCGGTGCAAAAGAAGCAATTCGTCACGGTTTTGAGCGACCCCGAGGGCGATCTCGAAGGTAAGGAATTTACCGGCTGGATTGTGCAGATTCCCGAAGATGAAAGCCCTTACTCGGCGACGGAGAAATTGATTCGCGCCGGCTATGAATTTAATACGACTAAAAAAGGCCGCCGGATGCCGGTGAAGCAAATCGCCGAAATCTGCGAACATGTTTCCGGCAAAATTTTGAAAGAGCAAAAAATCTGGGTGAAGACAAAGGAGCCGATTTACATTTTGCGCACCGACGGCGAAATCCCGACGGAAGGCCCGTCGGAGAAAAAAATGCGTCGCGGGCAGTTGTAAGCGCTCCGCGCCGGTGAGGTGCCGCGTTTTCCGGCGTTAATTTGGAACCGGTTGCCGGCACCGGCGTCAGGAACCGCCGCGTCGCCGCATTGTATTCTCGGAATGCTCAAAAAACTTTTCTTCTTATTTTGCTTAACTCCGTTGTCCGTATTTGCCGCCGAACCGCAGCCGGACATTTTTGCGCCGGAGTCGAATATTCTTTTTATCGGCGATTCCGTTACGCACGGCGGCCGGGGCCGCGATCCGAATCATTTTCTCGGGCACAGTTACGTGTTTCTCGTCGCGGCTGAATACGGCGCGGCGTTTCCGGAAAAGAAGTTGGAGTTTTTTAATCGCGGCATCAGCGGCGAAAAAGTTACCGACATTTACGCGCGCCGGCAAAAAGACATTTTTAATTTAAAGCCGGACGTCTTCAGTCTGCTCGTCGGCGTAAATGACGCCAACAGCATTGTCGCGGGTTGGCCGAATCCCGTGAACGCGGAAGAGTTCGAAAAAGTTTACGATCGGCTCTTGCAGGAGGTGAAAACCAAATTCCCGGCGGCGAAAATTATTTTGGGTGAGCCGTTTTTCCTGCGTTCCGGAAAGCGTTCCGGCAACGCGTGGGCAGCGTTTAACGCCGAGGTCGAACTCCGCCGGCAAGCCGTTCACCGGCTCGCGGAAAAACACAACGTGCCGGCGGTGCCGTATCAAAAAGTTTTTGACGACGCCTGCCGGCGTGTGCCGGCAAAGTATTGGGTTTGGGACGACATTCATCCGACTTATGCCGGATTCAAGCTTATGTCCGATGCGTGGTTGAAAACCTACACGGCATTTTACGGAGAAACAGCCGGCAAGCCGGCGGAAGCCGCAGGCGCTCCGGATTCGAATCACAAAAACAACCCCTGAGGTTTTCGGGCTTTTTTACGGGGGCGCGGCGACCCTCGGGGACGGGTTCTTCATTGCCGGGTGCCGGCGAAATTGATGCCGTGAAAAACAAAAATTCCCTTCGCCGGCGCTCTCAGTTCGGCGCGCGATTTGACTTCCGAGGCGCGGCAAAAATCCTTTCCCGAAAAAACGATTCAAAAAAACGCATGAAAACGAAAACGACATTGCTTTCGGCCGCGCTTCTGGCGGTCGCAATCACGCCCTTTATCGGATTTTGTTCCGATGCCGACTCCGCCGGCAAAAACAAAACGCCGGTCGCGTTTAACATGGAAAGCGTCGAAATTGACCGCTCCGGTAAAAACAAACTTACGAGCTATGCCGACATGCTCGAAAAAGTAACGCCGGCAGTCGTCAGCATTCGCACGGCGCAAACGATAAAATACATCCGGCAACGCCAAATGTCGCCTTTCGACATCTTGCGCCGTTTTCACGGTTTCGGTTTTAACATGCCGGACTCCGGCGACGATGACGATTCCGGCGCGCAGCAGCAGCCGGCGATTCGTGAGCAAAAAGTGCAAACCGGCCTCGGCTCCGGCACCATTATTCACCCCGACGGCTATATCCTCACCAACCGGCACGTCATCAGTAACCAAAACGGAACCGAAGCCGAGGAAATCACCGTCGAGCTTGCGGACAAACGCACGTTTACCGCCAAAGTCATCGGCACCGATCCGCAGACGGATGTGGCGATTATCAAAATCGACGGCAAAGCGCTGCCGGTCGCCAAAATCGCGGACAGTTCGAAATTACGCGTCGGCGACATCGTGTTCGCCATCGGCAATCCGATGGGCGTGGGCATGACGGTCACGCACGGCATTGTTTCTGCGCTCGGGCGCGAACTCGGCGTCATCCGCCGTGCCGACGCTTATGAGAATTTTATCCAAACCGACGCCTCGATAAACCCCGGAAATTCCGGCGGCCCGCTCATCGATGCCGACGGGCGTGTCATCGGCATGAACACTGCGATCGCGTCGCGCACCGGCCAAAACATCGGCCTCGGGTTCGCGCTCCCGTCGAATCTCGCGATCGACGTCGTTTCGAGCCTCGTGAACAGCGGCGAAGTCGCGCGCGGATTTCTCGGACTCGAAGGGCAGGATTTGACGAATGAACTTGCCGAGTCGTTCAAGCTCGACGCCCCGCGCGGCGCGCTTGTCAGCCGTGTCGTCGAAGACTCGCCGGCGGAAAAAGCCGGACTGAAACCGGAGGACGTCATTCTCGCCGTGAACGGGCAGGATATCGCGTCGTGGAGCGCATTGCGTTACAATACCATGCGCATCAAGCCGGGCGAAGAGGCGACGCTCACGATTTGGCGCAACGGCGAGACACAAAAAATCAAAGTGACCATCGGCAGCCAAAGCGATGTGAAGGTCGCGATGTTCAAGGGCGTTGAGCTCAAAGAAGTGAACGACGTATTGCGCAAGCAATACGGTATCCCCGGAAACGCGCAGGGCGTCGTCATCACGGCCGTTGCGCCCGAGTCGATTTTAGCCGGCAAGGTGCCGGTCGGAACGCTCATTTTGAGCGTCAACGGGCAGCAGGTGTTTACGCCGGAAGACATGGAAAAACTTATGAACAAAGACGGGGCGAACCGCTTGCGCGTGTTTTCGCAGGGACGAACAGCCGTCATCACGTTGAAACCGTAATTGCGCCGTTGCACGCAAACGGGAAAAGCCGGAAAGCGAAATTTCCGGCTTTTCTCTTTTGGGGAAGCGCATTCTTATTCGCGCCGGATGCCGTCAGCCTTCGCCATTTACATGCACCGACTGTTTCGCTCCGGTATGACGCCGGTGCTTCGGATTGCGCTTGCCGTGGGCTTCGTATTGCATGGAACGGTTTTTTTTCTGATTACGCCTTCCTTGACGTTTTCGAAAAATAACGGACTGCCGGCCCCAGGTGTCGTGTTTGCCGGCGCGGCGGAAGAGTCGCGAGAGGCTGTTGAACTTTCGGATTCGGAGCCGCTCTATTTCCCGACCGCGATGAATTTCGGCAGCGGCGCAGGTGCCGGACTTTCGGACGAAGCGGATTCGACGTTTCGCGCGTCACCGTTCAAACCGTTTGCTTCAAACTTGCGGTTATCTGACGGCAGCGATTTGCGGAAGGAGATTCCGCTCGAAACGCCGGTCGTGACCCCGTCGCCGGCGGATGCGCTCGGATTGCGTTATTGGCGGACGACGGCGACGTTCGGAAAAACGCTGCAACCGGAAATCGCGATGCCGGCGCGCGAAGCGTTATTGCGCATCGAGCGGTTGGCCGACGGGAAAAAAGTTTTTGAAGAGCCGGTTTCGCCGGGATTCTCGCCGGAACTTGCGGGCACGTTTTGGGCGCCGGCCGTCTTTTTTTGCACGCTCGACACGTTCGGGCTTTACGGGGCGCCGACGCGTGTTGCGGCGGAAGGCACCGGCAATGCCGAGGTCGATGCGAAAATTTACGCGATGTTGGAAAAATTCCCGTTCTCAAAGCGTTTGCCGCCGGGGCAATACCGCATCGTCGTCAGCCCGTGAGGGCAGGGGGCCAAGTGCCGTTAATTGTTTTCTTTTTTTAATTCGCCCGGCGGCAAAACCATACCGCCAGACAAAACATCGCCAAATTCGGCAGCCATGCCGCGACCATCGGCGGCAAATGCTGCTGGGAGCCGACCAACGAACATAAATTCACCAAGACGTAATAAAGCGCGAAAAGCACGGCGGACTTCGACACGCC
>JAVBUU010000020.1:0-13887 GCA_031555005.1 Opitutales bacterium
GCCTGCTACGCGCAGACGGCCGCTTCGTGCTCACCGGAACGCCCGTCGAAAACTCACTCGACGACCTGCGCTCGCTCTTCGAATTTCTGATGCCCGGCCGCCTCTCGCGACCGCCGGCAAACCTCGCGCGCGACGAACGCGCCCGGCTCGACCGGCGAACGCTCGAACAAGCCGCGCCTTATATTTTGCGCCGCACGAAGCAAAGCGTCGCGCCGGAGTTGCCGGAAAAAATCGACCAAGTCGTCTACTGCGAACTCGAAGGCGAACAGGCGCGACTTTACAAAGATTGGCAGGAGCGCACGCGTGCCGAAATTTTCAATTTGGAAATGGCCGGCGCCGGCGAAAACCGCATGCGTTTCGCGGCGTTCAACCAACTTTTGCGCCTGCGCCAAATCTGTGCCGAACCGCGTATTCTCGCGCCGGAAATGGTGCCCGGCGACTCCGCGAAACTCCGCGCTCTGCGCGAAATTATCGACGAAGCGACGGACGACGGCCACCGGATTCTGCTCTTTTCCCAATTCGTCGAAGTGCTGAAAATGCTTTATGCCGAACTCACGAACGCCGGCATCGCCTGCCGGTATCTCGACGGAGCGACGCGCGATCGGCAGGCCGAGTGCGACAAGTTCAACGCGGACAAAACTTTTTCCGTATTTTTAATTTCACTGAAAGCCGGCGGCGTCGGACTCAACATCACCGGCGCGGACACCGTGATTCACTACGACCCGTGGTGGAATCCCGCCGTCGAGGCGCAGGCAACCGACCGCGCGCACCGCATCGGGCAAACGAAAACCGTCACAAGCATCAAACTCATCGCAGCCGGAACCGTCGAAGAACGCGTGCTGGATTTGCAACGCGCCAAGGCGAATTTGCTGCGCGACCTCTTTGAACAAAGCGACGAGGCCAACGAAAAAATAAGCCTCGAAACGCTCAAAGAACTTTTGGCCGATTAGCGCGTTTTCGAAAAGCCCCCGCCCGTTACGGCACGGAGAAACACGGCAGCTCGGTCTCACACGGAGACGCGAATACACGGCGATGTGTTTTTATAGCGTTTCACAAAGACATTGCGCGGCTTGTGGATATTAAAAAATGCCCGGGAGGTCGCGGAGAGCGTGGAGGAACCTCCTCTGCGACCTCCGCGTCCTCCTGTTAAAAATCGGATCGTTTTAAGAATCTCTCAATGTTATTTGAAAACGCTATAATCGGCATGTTTTCGATTGAGTTGCCGCCGGTCAAGCAGGCCGACGGCAATCCCTGCGGGTTTTTCGCGCTATTCCGGCGCGACGATTTTCAGCCCGATCACGCAAAAAATAATCCCGCACAGAAACACGATGCGCCACGGCGTCACCGGATCCTTAAACAAAAGAATACCCGCCAAAACCGTGCCGAATGCGCCGATCCCCGTCCAAACCGCATACGCCGTCCCCATCGAAATCCCTTTCAACGACAACGTCAGCAGCCCGAAACTCGTCAACGCGCACACGGAAAACGCGACGGACGGCCACAGCCGCGTAAAGCCCTCGGACATTTTTAAAAATGTCGTGAAACCGACTTCAAACGCGCCGGCCAACAGCAGAATTAACCAATACATGCCCGATTAAATTTTCAACCGAGCATCCGTCGCCAAGAGCTTGGCGATCCCTTCCCAACCGCCCGGGCGTCCGTATTGAAAAAGATTCAGGTAAAGCGCGATTTCTTCGCCGGAGTAATCTTTGGCCAATGCGTCAACCGCACCGGTAAGTTTCGCCGCCTCGAAATCCTCCGGCAACTCGCCTTCGACATAGCCGTCCTTGTCATGCGTGATGCCGAACGTATCGAGAAACTTGTTCATCATGCCGGAACGTTGCGCAAAAAACCACTCTTGGAGCAGTTGCATGCCCGTTTCGTTGAAACGCCCTTGGCGCAAATTTGTGCGCAACCACTCGCGTTGGCGACGGCGATCCCATGTTTTCCAAATGCCGGGGCGGTATTTCAAAATGTCGCACATGACTTCCATCGTCGCGGCAAACACCTCCTTGGATTCCGTCTGGATGTAGGAAAAAATCACTTCGGACAACGGAATGGAAATACGCTGAATGAGTTGACTGATTGAAAGCGGAGCCGTGGTGGAATGCATATTGCGCAAGGGAAATCCCCGCGCTTTGTTTTTGCAAGCGTTTTGCCGTTGCGTATCGTGACGCGCTTTTTCCGGCATGACGTCTCTCATCATCGTTTCATTTATTTGGGCCCTTTCCTTCGGCCTGACCAAAACGTATATTTCCGATCCGCAAAACCCGCTCGACGCCACCGGCGTATCGGCGATCCGGATGGCACTCGCGACGCTCGTGTTTCTGCCGATGTTGCGCCCGAAAAAAATAAAATTCGCGCCGGCAACCGTCCTCATGCTCATCGGCGCGCTTCAATTCGGCATCCTCTACATTTTTTACATGGAGGGATTTCTCCTCCTGCACGCGCACGAAGTGGCGCTGTTCACCATCTTCACGCCGATTTACATCGCGCTCGCCAACGCCGTGACGCAACGCCGGCTGCACCTGAACATAATTGCGGCCGTCGCGCTTTCAATACCGGGCGCCGTAATAATTCTTTGGAACCCGCAGGAAACAAACGCCGGGCTTTGGACGGGGTTCATTTTAATCCAACTCTCCAACATCTGTTTCGCGGTCGGCCAATTCGCCTACAAAAAATACCGGCCGAAAATCACCGGCGTGAAAGACGGCGAACTTTTCGGCTGGCTCATGCTCGGCGGCATGCTTGCCGCCGGTGCGCATTCGGCGTTTGCCACGGATTGGAAAAACTTTGCCCCGATGCCGGCGCAATGGGGCATCCTGCTTTACCTCGGGCTTTTTTCCACCGGCGTCGGCTGCTACCTCTGGAATCGCGGCGTCCTGCAAGTGAAGGTCGGAACATTCGCCGTTTTTAATAATTTGAAAGTGCCGCTCGGCGTCATTTTTTCGCTGCTTTTTTTCGGCGAAAAAGCCGACCCGGTAAAACTCGCCGCCGGACTGATTCTGCTGGCGGCCGCCGTCATCATCGCCGAGCGCGCGCCGGCGGATCCCGGAGAAATTAAGCGCTGAGGGGAAATCAACGCCGCACGTTTCGCAGGGTAAGAAGCGTAAGATCGTCGCCGAGCGACGCTCCGGCGCAAAAACCTTCCATCGCGTCCAACAACGCGCGGTTTACCTCGTCCGCAGTGCAATCGGCATGTTTGCCGACCACTTCCGCGATGCGCTCCGTCCCGAACTCCGCTCCGTCCGGCGAGCGCGCCTCGACAAGCCCGTCGGTAAAAAACACGAGCGTGCTTCCCGGCTCGAACGGCACCGTGATTTGCGTAAGCGCAATGTCAAAAATTGACGGCGGCGCAAACCCGACAGCCATCCCGTCGGAACTCAACCGCACAAATTCGGCCGGCAACGCATCGTCTTTTTTCGTCACCAAAACCGGCAACTCGTGGCCGGCGCGCGCCAGCGTCAGCGTGTCGGAATTCGGATTCACGAGCGCGCAAACCGCGGTCACGCTTCGCCCGCCGCCGAGCTCGTGCTGCATGGCGGCATTGAGTTTACGGAGCAAATCCGAAGGCCCGATGCTCGCGGCGGCAAGGTGCCGGAGGTGCGTGTGGCAAATCGCCATCAGCAACGACGCCTGGACGCCCTTTCCGGAAACGTCGGCGACAAATATTCCGGCACTGCCGTCGGCGAATTTCGTAACCAGATAAAAATCGCCGCCAACCTTCCGCATCGGGCGGTAATGCGTGGCGACATCGAATTTTTCAAATGTCGGAAGCGTTTTCGGCAAAAGCAATTTTTGAACATTGGCCGCAAGCGCCAAATCAAATTCCAGCGAATCGTTTTTCGCGCGCACAAGGAACATCTCGCGCAGGTAAAGCGCCATGCCGGCCTGCTCGCCCACGGTTTTTACGATTTCGAGCGCGGCATCAGAAAAACGCTTCTTCCCCTGCGGCGGATTCGCGACGACAAGCACGCCGAGAAATTGCTCACCGTAATTCACCGGCACAGCGATCAGGGATCGCGCGAACAGCGCCGGGCATTCCGTCGCCGGAATCAGCGGCGATTTTTCGCCGTGCGAGATAAGCAGAGGACGACGGTTTTTTGCGACAATGCCGACCGGCGAATTTTCCGAAATTTCGCCGGCGGCGCGCAACGCGTTCTCGATGCGTTGCGAAAGCGACATGCCGTCGCCGCCGGCCGGCAGCGGCGTCAACCGGGGAAAAAGACCCGAAACAAGCGCCGGCGAAAGCGTGCCGTTCTTGTCGGCAATAAAAACGGCCGCCGAGGACGCCTGCGCGCCGGTAATCGCCGCGGAAAGGATTTTTTCGTAAAGACGGCTCACCGGGATATTCTCGCGCGAGGCATCAATGAGCGCGGTAAGAAACTCGATGACGCGTTTGCGCTCATTGTTCGCCGCGCGCAATTCCTCATGAAATTCCGCGTTTTTCACGCGCCGGCCGCGAAGCGAAAAAAAGCGATCCGCGATAAGCACGAGAACGAGCAAAAGAAGTATCGGCGACAAAGACGACATCAGGTAAAAAAAGTCGTGGAAAACAAAATTGAGGAACCAGAGAACAGTTCCCGCGCCCGGGTTTCAATCCTCAACGCTTTTACGCACCGGTAAAAAATCGTAACCGCTCCCCGACGGCTTCGCGCGCCGAACAAAAAAACCCGCTCTTGCGGAGCGGGTTTCAAAGTGGTGGGACAGCGGGGATTCGAACCCCGAACCAATTGCTTAAAAGGCAACTGCTCTACCGTTGAGCTACTGTCCCGTTCTTTTTCGCACAAATGCCGAGGCGATCCCGCAAAAAAGAAGAGCCGACAGAAAAGGGTGTTTTTTCGCCTCCGCAAGTATTTTTTCAAAAAATTTAACACGTATCCGAAAAACAATTACGTCTTCGTTTCTCGCGCCGGAAAAAACAAAAAAACGCGGTTTTTTCGAACCGCGTTTTTTTTGTTTTTTGCCGGGGAATATTATTTCGCCGTGTATTCCGCTTGCGCGCCTTTGATATTCTTTTTCGGAACCCAAGGCATGAGCGAACGGAGTCGTTGACCGGTTTTTTCGATGGGATGCTTTTCACCGTCGGCGAGCAGCTTCTTGTAATTTTTCAGGCCACCTTTGTATTCGGCTACCCATTCCTTGGTAAACTTGCCGGTTTGGATTTCTTTCAAAATCTTCTTCATCTCGGCTTTCGTCTTGGCATTCACGACGCGCGGACCGCGCGTGATGTCGCCGTATTTCGCGGTTTCCGAGATTGAGAAACGCATGCCGGCGATGCCGGATTCGACCATCAAATCGACGATGAGTTTCAACTCGTGCAAGCATTCGAAATACGCCATTTCCGGTTGGTAACCGGCTTCGACGAGCGTTTCGAAACCGGCCTGAACCAAGGCGCTGGCGCCGCCGCAAAGCACGGCTTGTTCCCCGAAGAGGTCGGTTTCGGTTTCTTCCTTAAAGGTGGTTTGAATGACGCCGGCACGCGTGGAACCGATGCCGCGCGCCCATGCGAGCGCAATTTGCTTCGCCTTCTTGTCAGCGTCTTGCGCGACGGCGATGAGTGCCGGGACGCCTTTACCTTCGACGTATTGGGCACGGACGATATGGCCGGGGCCTTTGGGCGCGACCATGGCCACGTTGACGCCTGCCGGCGGTTTGATGAGGCCGGCGTGAATCGCGAGGCCGTGAATAAAGAGAACCGTTTTTCCCTTCGTGAGATTCGGGGCGATGTCTTTGGCAAAAACGTCGGCCTGTTTCATGTCGGGCAACGCGATGAGCATCACGTCGGCGCGGCGAACGGCTTCGGCGGTTTCAAAAACTTCAAAACCTTTTTTCTTGGCGGCTTCGACGGACTTGCTGCCTTTGTAAAGGCCGACGATGACCTTGTTTCCGCTGTCTTTAAGATTCATCGCGTGGGCGTGACCTTGCGATCCGAATCCGATGACTGCGAGGGTCTTCCCCTTCAGCACCGCTGCGTTGGCGTCTTTATCCGTGTAAACTTTGGCAGGCATGACGTGTTATTGTGTATTTGTTGTTAAAAAATGGATACGCGTTTAAAGCGCTTCGTCTCCGCTGCCGCGCTTCATGGCGACGGCACCGGTGCGCGCGATTTCGATTATTCCGAAAGGCGTGATCAAATTGATGAACGCGGTCATTTTCCGCTCCGCGCCGGTAAACTCGATGACGACGGAACCGGGGGCCACGTCGATGATTTTGGCGCGAAAGAGATCGGCGATTTCAATCAACTCCGACCGCGTTTTGCCGGTGCAGCGAACCTTAACGATGACGAGTTCGCGCGAGACGTGATCGAGCTCCGAGAAATCCTGAACGTCGATTACGTTGACGAGTTTGTAGAGTGCGCGGACGCAGCGATACAGCGCGTTTTCATCGGCGATGACGGTGGCCGTGATACGCGAAATCTCCGGGTCGTTGGTGGGGCCGACATTGAGTGTTTCAATGTTAAAACCGCGCCCGCTGAGCATGCCGGCAACGCGAGCCAGAACGCCGAACTTATTTTCGACAAGAGCCGAAAGGGTGTGTCTTTTCATTGTTTTAATTTGCCGGTTAACGAATGGTAGGCGGAGAGGGACTCGAACCCCCGACCCTCTCGGTGTAAACGAGATGCTCTAACCAACTGAGCTATCCGCCCGCATTGAAGGGCGCACAAAATGGAAATGAGCGCCGGCTTTGCAAGGAATAATTTAGGAAACCGGACGCGATTCGGGTCCGGGCGGCGGCGGAATAAGCGCTCGCCATTTTTTTGCGCGCACTTCGTCGCCGGCTTTCTCCGCAAGTCCGGCGGCTTCTTCCGGCACGGTTTTCAGAAAAACGAGCGACAGGTTTTCACGCGCGAGCACGATGTCATACAGAGCGAGCGCCTCGGGCGCTTTATCTTTCCCGGCAAGGAAACGCGCAAATTCAAGCACTGTGCCGGAGTCCTCTTGTTCGGAAAGTTTTTGCACGGATGCCGGAAGAAAAACGGGCTTCCCGGCATCGGCCTCGAACGCGTTCAACGCAACAATCGCCGGTAACGCCGGATAACGCATGAACGCGCGCGTAAGCAATTTGACTGCTTCACCGGCATTGCCGGCATTTTTCAAAAGCACCGCCGAACGCAGAATCGCATAAAACCCGCGCGCCGGTTTTGCGCGAAATGCGGCTTCGGTTTGCGCTTCCGGCGAAACGGTGAACGGGCGGTAAAGCGGGTCGCCGACGAGAATCGTTTGCCAGCTCCATGCCGGCGTGGCGGCGAGATAGGCTTCGCCGAGGGTCTTGTTTTCAAGCAATGCGGACATGAAGACCGGCGGCACGGAGGTGAGCTGCAAATAGGGTTCGGCGACGTTGCCGAGCGTCGCCGCCGCGCCGTGCGCGACGAGCGGGCCGCACCAGCCGGCGGCCGGCGAACGCAGCGTTCTTGCAGAGAAGCTGTGAATATGCAGCGCAATCGCGCCGGGAACGAATCGGGTCTTCGGGTCGGCGAGCCGCCCGGCAATATCCGCAGCATACCAACCGAAATAAAACGCCGGCGCATCGAACCGCGTTGTGTCGCAGAGCAGCGCCGGCGTTGTTTCCGTCGTCGTGTCGAAACCGGCTTTTTTCAACAACTCGCCGGTTTGCCGGAGCCAAACGTTGCCTTGTTGGTGCGGCCCGCCGAGATCGATATAGGCGCGCCCGGCGAGCCCGTTGCGTTCGGCAAAAAGCGCGTCATCGACGAGGCGGAAGCAATCCTGTTTCGTCGGTGCGTCGAGTCGGGCTACACAGATGATTTTCCCGGCGGCTCCGGCCGGCGGCGTCGGTTTGTTGAAAAGCGGATTCGGCACAAAGGCCGTCGCCCGCGACTCCGGCAACGCCAGCAGCGCCAGCTCGGAATCCGTCGAGGCTCCGTTGCCGGCAAATTCCCTTTTCACGTTTTCGGCGTTTTCCGTTTCGCCGATTCCGGCGTCGTGGCGAATGCGCAGCGGCAGCCCGCGGCAAAGGACAATCGCTCCGATTTTATTTTCGGAGACCTTCATGCGTTTCCGCCCGGCGGAATCAAGCTCCGGCAAAAACTCTCCGGTGAGAAAGTTTTTGTTTTTCAGTTGCTCGATGAGCGGATTCCAGAGCGAGCCGGCGAAATAATGCCACCCGATTTCCTCGTCGTTCGAAAACGTAATCAAGACGAGATTCTCCTTCGGGATGCCGCGCGCTTTCATGTAGTATTCGGCGACGGCAAGCGAGTCGTCGTTGTTGTCATTGGCGACGACGATTGTGTTTGCCGGCGTGATTTCGGCAAAGCCGGCTGCCGGCAAAAAAAACAGGGCGAGGAGCGCGGTAAAAAAACGCATCGTTTCGGGATTGTTATTACGGGTTTTATTGCGAACCGGCGGAGTTCCGCTGTTGCGCACGGAAACGTTTGGACTTTTCTCGCGGAAAATGGAACCGGAATTTACGAAACGCTTCACCTGGAATTTGGAAAAAAATGCTTTCACACGCGCCGCGGAACAACGTCGCGCGTCGGGTCTTCCGGTGTTGAATTTGTCCGAATCGAATCCGGCAAACGTCGGGTTTTCATGGCCGCCGGCGCTGCTCGCCGAGGCGTTTTCGTCGCCGGAAAACGTAACATACAATCCCGACCCGCGCGGATTACCGGCGGCACGCGACGCCGTTGCCGCGTATTATCGCGAGCGCGGCGCCGGCGTTTTGCCGGAACAAATCCACCTTACGGCGAGCACGAGCGAGGCTTACGGTTGGTTGCTGAAACTGCTGACAAACCCCGGCGATGCCGTGCTCGCGCCGACGCCCTCCTACCCGCTGCTCCAATTTTTGGCCGGCATGGAGTGCGTCGAAACGCACGCGTATCCGCTTTCCTTTCACAACGACCGCCGGCGCATCGACGCCGATTTTTTGGAAAAAGCGGTAACCCCGAAAACGCGTGCGATTTTTTGCGTTTCGCCGAACAACCCGACCGGGTCAATCCTCGACGACGATGATTTCGCGACCCTGCGCAATGTCGCGCGTCGGCACGGATTGGCGCTGATCATCGACGAGGTTTTCTCCGACTTCGGCGCGAACGGGCTTCCGCCGGTGACACGCGCCGGCGAAACCGACGTGCCGGTTTTCGTGCTCAACGGGTTTTCAAAGATCGCGGCTCTGCCGCAGGTGAAACTCGGTTGGATCGTCACCGCCGGCAATGCCGCTTGGCGCAACGCGGCTTCGGCGCGCTTGGACTTTATCGCCGACACGTATTTGTCGGTGAACACGCCGGCGCAAAACGCCGCCGGGAAAATTTTTGCCGCTGCGCCGGCGATGCGCGACGCGATCAGACGACGTTGCGACGCAAACGAAATTTCGCTGCGGCAATTCTGCCGGCAAAACGCGCACGGCTTAAAACTGCTTCCGCGCGAAGCAGGCTGGACCGCGCTGCTCGCCTTGCCGCGCGGCGTAAACGAAGACGCGCTGACGATTGATTTGGCGCGAAACGCCGGCGTCATATTGCATCCCGGCTATTTTTACGACATGCCTGCCGGCGACGAAAGCCTCGTCGTCTCACTCATCACGCCGCCCGAAACACTCTCCGAAGCATTGCCGGCGATCGACGCCGCGCTATTGAAATATTGACGCTTCACCGCCGGCGTGCTGTCGTAACCGCACCATGAAACTGTTGCGAACCCCGCTGCTCTCACTGCTTTGTTTAACCCTCGCCGGAATCGCCGCCGCCCAAGATGCGCCGCCGGAAAAAACCCTCGAGGTGACGGGAAAAGTTCCGAAAGAGATGCTGGCGAAATGGACGCCGGGAAAAATCCTTGTTCTGAAAAACGGGAATGCCGTAAAAACCGCATTGGAGGCCATGCAACGCCCCACCCGAGACGCCAAGGAAGCGGCAACCGAAGTCGAAAAATTCAACGACCCGAAAAAACCGCCGGAGGGCTTCAAAAACCCCAGAGAGCTGGCGCGCGGCAAAGCAACGGCCGAAAAAAAATACAAAAGTAAGTTGGCCGTTTACGAAGAGGCGCAAAAAAAATTCAAAAAGGTGCTTCAGGACAACACGCTCTCGACAATCGAATACGACGAAAAATACGAATTCGTCGCAACGGTGCCGTTCTCGCAGTCGATTTATTTTTCCGTCTCGGCCGGCGAGCGCGGTTATCTTTGGATTGAGCGGGCAAAGCCGAAAATCGAATTTACCGTCAACAACTGGATGCGGGATCTGACATTCACCCCGAAGCCGGAACCGCCGAAAAAATAACCGGCCCGGCACCGAATTCCCGCGCTCGGGGCAAGGAAGTTTCCTTGCCCCGCTTTTTTTTTGGGTTTTCCTGCGACACAACTGCCGATTGCACCGTTAAACCGACCTCACGGAAAAATCCTACTCCTTCATGGCAAAAAAACTCCATCCCGCGATTTACGCACTGGCCGTCCCGCTTTGCGGAATCATAATTGCGACCGCTTATTTCATCCCCGGAATTTTGAAAAAAACCGGTGACGCCAACCCTTTTCCCTATGCCGCATACCGTGAATCCCGCGGCTCCCTCCAAGGCAACGAATACGAGTTCGATTGCCAGATCGACCGGTTGCTCGCCTACGATGAAAACAAAGGGCGGCTGCTCGCCGTGACACTCGCCAAAGGCACCGGCGCGCGCGTGCCGGTTTTCGTGCCGACAACGCTCCGACAAAATTTCGAAACCGGCCAACGTTACCGCTTAAACATTCGCGTGCGCGCCGACGTGCTTTTTGTCGAAGATGCCGAAAAACTCTAACTGCCCAAAAGCTCCCGCGCCCTCCCCCATGAAAAAAAATCAATTCGTTTTCCGGCTTCTTTTCGCGAGCTGCGTTTTTCCCTTTGCCGCAAACCCCTTCGCCGTCGGTCAGGCGACACTGCCCCCCGGCGGCAATTCCAACCTGTTCGGCACCCCGTCCGGCAATCCCCCCAAGAGCAGCGCCGACTCCGACAACGCGCCGGCAACGGGCAATTCCACCACCTCCGGCAATTACAAAAGCTCCAGCGCCGAAGGCATGGCGGACCGGCTTTTCGACGTGAACAGCGATTCCGTCGACATGGAAAACGGCTCCGTGCAATGGAAGGGCCGCACCTTCAACTTGGGCAACGGGCGCATGATGCGCGCGCGTTTCGAGCGCTATCTCGCGGCACCGGTGCCGTCCGAAGATGTCCGAAAATACGAGGAACTCCTCTCGACAATCGAACGATCCATTTCGCCGAAAAATCTCACGAAAGAAAATTTCCGCGCCAAATTGCAAGAGGCATGGAACATGCTTTTTGAAGCGGGGAAATTTGAGGCGGACGGCGAGAATGCGCTCACCATCGCGTCGCTTGTCGAAAAAACGGCAAAAATGCGCGAGGAGTCGCGCGATTTACAAGTTTCGCGGAATCAACTCGAACAGCTGCGCGAATACCAAAAAAACGTAGTTGTCCGGCGCGCCTACGCAATCGAAACCTCCGATGACGAAAAGGCGGAATCCGCCAAGGGCAAAAAAGGAGGCGGACTCAACAACAAAACCAATTCCGGCAAAACGGAACTCGGCTACCGGCTCGAAGAAGAAAAAACAACCCACGCGCAAATCGGCAAAACGGATGCCGAAATGGCGCTCTTGGGCGTGCGCGCAAAACTGGAATTTCAAAGCCAAATCGTTGCCTTCCTGATGCAACGCCGGTTCCGGCACGTCACCGTCGCCACGGCATTTTACCGGCAACTGTTCAAAGGCGGCGCGCAGGACTTGCAGGTCGGACAGAAGCAAGTGAAAGAGATGTTCCCGGTCAGCGATTTTGTCCCGAGCATCGACTCGATAGACATGCTCGCGCGGGACGCGATCAAGGATGTCGACACCGGCATGAAAACCGTTTCGCAACTTTACGATTCCGGCGAACGCTACGGCGCGTTCGAGCGCTTGCAGGAAACATTTTTCCTCGGCGAATACGAACCCGACGTCGCGTTTTACGACCCGCAAAAAAAACGCACCCTGCTTGAACTTTGGCGCACCCTGCGCGACTTGCAGCGCATGGGCGACGAACGCGACCTCGGCGGCGTCGAAGACGCCGTCAACAAAGTAAAAGCGGTCGCACCCGACTTCCCCTCGGCACCGGTCATGAGCAAGGTAAACAACGCCATGCAGGCGAGCAACCTCGCCGTGATAAGCGCCAAACAGGCGGCATTCGTCGGCGACATGCCGAAAGCGGAAAAAAACATAGAACGCGCCACGCAAATCTGGCCTCAAAACCCGGCCATTAAAGAATTCGCCACGCAAATCGTAAACCGCGCCGATCTGCTCTCGCAAAAAGTGCCCGAATTTGACCGGCTTTACCAAAACGGAAAACTTCGGGAAATCTACGAACGCAAAGAAGAATTCGCCGTCGCATTGATGCAGGACAAAGAGCGCGGCGACCAACTGCGCGATATTTTGAAAAAAGTCGGCGGAATCGACGCGCTGCTCATGAACGCCAAAGTGCTCGCCGGCCAAGGCAACGCCTGCATGGCATGGGACGTCTTGCAGGAAGCCGCGCGACTCGGCGGAAACGACGTCGAACTCGCCCGCGCACGCTCCGAACTCGCGCCGCTCGTCGGCGTTTACGCCAACATGCTCGCGGTCGCCGAGCGCGACGAGAAAGCCGGCAATTACTCCGCCGCCGCCGTGAACTTGCTTGCCGCGCAAGACATAAACCCGGCATCCGAATACTGCCGGCAGGCGATTCAACGCGTAAGCGCGTTGTTGATGCAACAGGTACGTCCGGCACCGGCGCACGCGAATTAAAAAACGAAACGGCGTCTCGCCGTTTTTAAAATTTTTCTTTCTTTAATCGGGAACGGTATTTTTGCCGCTCCCGCTTTTTATATTTTTCCCAATGAAAAATCCGCTTCGCAGTTCGATCAGCACCCAAGGCCGGCGCATGGCCGGCGCCCGCGCCCTCTGGCGCGCCAACGGCATGAAAGACGAACAACTCGGCAAGCCGCTCATCGCAATCGTCAATTCGTTCACGCAATTCGTGCCGGGGCACGTCCACCTGCACGACATCGGCCAATTCGTGAAAAAAGAAATCGAAGCGCTCGGCTGCTTCGCTGCGGAGTTTAACACCATCGCCATCGACGACGGCATCGCCATGGGACACGACGGCATGTTGTATTCCCTGCCCTCGCGCGACCTCATCGCCGACAGCGTCGAATACATGGTCAACGCCCACAAGGCCGACGCGATGATTTGCATTTCCAACTGCGACAAAATCACGCCCGGCATGTTGATGGCCGCAATGCGCCTGAACATACCGGCGATTTTCGTTTCCGGCGGCCCGATGGAAGCCGGCGATTTGAACGGCCGACACCTCGACTTGATCAACGTCATGATCGACGCCGCCGACGCCGCCGTGTCCGACGACCAAGTCGCCGCCATCGAGCGCGTCGCCTGCCCGACGTGCGGCTCGTGTTCCGGCATGTTTACGGCGAACTCGATGAACTGCCTCAACGAAGCCGTCGGCCTCGCGCTGCCCGGCAACGGCACCATCGTCGCGACGCACAAAAACCGGAAAAAACTTTTTCAAGACGCCGCGAAGAAAATCGTCGAAAACGCTTACAAATTTTACCGCGACGGCGACGCCTCCGTCCTCCCGCGCAGCATCGCCACGCGCCAAGCGTTCTTAAATTCGATGTCGCTCGACATCGCCATGGGCGGCTCCACGAACACGATTTTGCACCTGCTCGCCATCGCGCAGGAAGCCGGCGTCGATTTCACCATGGCCGACATCGACGCGCTTTCGCGCAAAGTGCCCTGCCTGTGCAAAGTCGCGCCGAACTCTGAAAAATACCACATTCAAGACGTGAATCGCGCCGGCGGCATATTGCGAATCATGGGCGAACTCGCCGCCGGAAAACTCGTTGACACTTCCTGCCGGCGCGCCGACGG
>JAVBUU010000081.1:0-7847 GCA_031555005.1 Opitutales bacterium
TTCAACGAAGTGAACATGGCGCCGGTCATGGAACTCCGGAAAAGATACCAAGACGAATTCACGAAAAAACACGGCGTCAAACTCGGCTTCATGTCGTTTTTCGTGAAGGCCGTCGTGCACGCGCTCAAAGACGTCCCGCAAGTGAACGCGCAAATCGCCGGCGACGAAATTATCCAAAATAATTATTACGACATCGGCGTCGCCGTCGGCACGGACAAAGGCCTCATCGTGCCGGTCGTGCGCGACTGCGACCAAAAAAGCTTTGCGGAAATCGAACGCGACATCGCCGGTTACGCGAAAAAAGCGCGCGACGGAAAAATCGAAATTCGCGACCTGCAAGACGGCGTGTTCACGATCACCAACGGCGGCATTTACGGCTCGATGCTCTCGACGCCGATCATGAACCACCCGCAAGCGGCGATCCTCGGCATGCACAACATCGTCGAACGCCCGTGGGTCGAGAACGGCCAAATCGTCATTCGCCCGGTAATGTATTTGGCGGTCAGTTACGATCACCGCCTCATCGACGGCAAAGAAGCCGTGACCTTCCTCGTGCGCATCAAGCAAGTGCTCGAAGACCCGGCGCGGTTGTTATTCGAAGTGTAACACCGAGTCTGAGGCCGGCGCCGCGATTTAGTTTGATTTTCCGTTTCGGCGTGATTTCTCACAAAGGTCTTATGGATGATATTAAAGCAATTCTTATTGTTCTCGCGATCGGCGCAGTCGCCGGTTGGCTCGCGGGCAAGATCATGCGCGGAGCCGGCATCGGTCTCCTCGGAAATATTATTGTCGGCGTCGTCGGCTCGGCACTCGGCACGTGGCTTTTCGGCGAGGTGCTGGGGATCCGTATCGGCGGAAACCAATACGTGACCGCGACAATTTTCGCGGTCGGCGGTTCCTGCCTTTTGCTCTTCGTGATAGGACTTATTCAAAAGAAGAAATAATTCACGGAACACATTCCGGCGTTCTCCGTCGGAAATAAAAAAACACCGCAAATTTTTCTGCGGTGTTTTTTGTTTTGAAAAACCGGAATCCGTGAAAGAGGGGTATTAAAAAACCGCTCTTGCGGAGCGGCTTTTAAATGGTGGCCGGGGGCGGAATCGAACCGCCGACACAAAGATTTTCAGTCTTCTGCTCTACCGACTGAGCTACCCGGCCGTGAAATTTAAGAGCGCGGAAGAAGCCGGAATCGTCGGCGTGAGTCAATGGGTTTTTTCAGGAAAATTTCCCTTGAAAGGCCGATCCGCAAAAACAGAATTTCTGACTCTCTCGATGCCTGCCGGAAGGCGGCGCAGTAACGGCATGTACAACAACAACGATTTTTTTGAGTTCAGCACGCAGCAACTGACTGTCACGGCGACGGGCGTTCTTGTCGCCTTTGTCGCCGGCGTGCTTCTCGCCGTTGTTATTGCGCGTTTTCGGGAGTATTATTTGAACCGCGCCCGCGAGGAAAAATACGGGCAGCTCATTGCACTGGGAAAAAAGGAAAACGAAATCATGGCGCACGAGTTGCGCACCGAAGTCGAAAAAGAGTTTCGAGATCGGGAAGAAAGCATTCGCCAAAAGGAACAGTCCGTAAGATCGGCACTCGCGGATGCGGAGCGACGCATCGAGGAAATCAAAAAAGGGGAGGTGCGCCTTCGCGCGGATGAAGCCGAGGCGGGTGAAGACCGGAAGCGGCTCGAAGTCGAGCGCGCCCACTGCCGGCACGAACTTTTGCGGATGAGTTCGCTTTCGCATGCCGAAGTGCGCAAGGCCGTTCTCGACACCGTCCGTGCCGAGTGCGAGACGGAAGTCGGCCGGTTGCGCAGGGAAATTCTCGGACGGCGCGAGGAAGAACTGCGCATGGAGGCAGAGCGCATTCTTGTCGATACGATGCAGCGATTGGCGCCGGCAATAAGCCATGAAGCGAATTCCGCCATGGTTGCGATCCCGAGCGAAGACATGAAGGGGCGTCTTATCGGACGCGAGGGTCGTAATATTAAAGCGTTTGAGCAGGTCACCGGCACGACCTTGCTCATCGACGAGACGCCGGAGTCGGTTCTCGTTTCCTCGTTTGATCCGGTTCGCCGGGAGATTGCGCGTATTGCGCTGGCCAACCTGATCCGGGACGGGCGCATTCACCCGACAAGCATTGAGGAGTTTGTCGAACGCGCGCGCGAAGAGGTTATTCGTGACGCCGTTGAAATTGCGCAAAATGCGGTTGAAGGCCTGAATTTGCCGTCGATGCCGCCGGCGTTGAACGAGTTGCTGGGGCGGCTGCATTTCCGGCTTTCGGTCAATCAAAACACCCTTGAACATTCGGTAGAGGTTGCGCAACTCGCCGGCATGATCGCATGCGAATTGGGAGTCGATCCCGTGCCGGCAAAACGCGCCGGTCTCTTGCACGATATCGGCAAGGCAATCGATTCCGAAGAAGAGGGAAGCCACGCTGTGGTCGGCGCCCGGATTTTGAAACAGCACGACGAAGATCCGCGCGTCGTGAATGCTGTTGCCGCGCACCATCGCGAAGTCGAGCCGGAGAGCGTTTATGCGGCAATTGTCATGATTGCGGATTCAATTTCGGCGACGCGCCCGGGGGCGCGTTCAAGTTCAATGGAAGGGTATGTTGAACGTATCCGAAGTTTGGAGACAATTGCCAAAAGTTTTCCCGGAGTCGCCGAAGCGTTTGCGGTTTCCGCCGGTCGCGAATTGCGCGTCATCGTTTCGCCGGATCGCCTTGACGAGGATGCCGCGCGTGAAACGGCGCGCAAGATCCGGATGCGCGTCGAAGAGGAAATGCAGTATCCCGGCACGATTCGCATTATGATCATCCGAGAGCAGCGGTTCCGGGAAGAGGCGCGCTGAGCGCTTTGATTGCCGGCGAGTTTAACAAAAAAAGGTATCCGGATTTCGGATACCTTTTTTCAACGAAGCGGCGTGCATTATTTCGTTTCGGTTTTCGTCTTTTGCAGTTCGAGATATTTTTCCATCACGTTGGTTTGCCCTTTCGCGATAACCGCATCGTTTTCATCGACTAAAAAGAGGCACGGGATGCCGGATGTCGGATAAAGTTTATCTAATTTTTTCGAAAGTTCATTGTTCAGTTTTACGCCGAGCCAAGGCATTTTATCCGCCTTCATGTAAGCATCCATGGCCTTTTGCGTTTTATCGTTCGAAACAAACAGCACGTCGAAATCGCCTTTTTTAAAATTCTCGTTGTAAAACTTCACCAGTTTCGGCGTGAAGTTCCGGCAGGGGCCGCACCACGAGGCGGAGTGATAAATGAAGAGATATTTTTTTTGCGCGATGGTTTCGATTGTCGATTTGCTGCGGTCTTTGGTGAAGTCGGATTTTTTCGCGTTTTCCAAAACTTTTTGGTGAAACGCCGGTGTTTTTGCCGCAGTCGGTGTTTCCGGCGCGGCACCGGTATTCGGGGTAAAGAGCGTTGCGGCGCAAAGGCAACCGAGGGCGAAGACGATTTTTTTCATGTGAAACAGGGTTCGAGTGAGAAAGCGGCACACCGTGTGCCGTGCGCGTCACGTTCGTTTTAATTCCGGGTTAAGTCAACAAGCCGGTGTGTTCAACGTCGGCGCAGCAGTTTTGCTTTTCGCACCCAAACTTTTTCGTGAGCGCGCTGAAATGCCGGCGCGTGCTCGGCGTCGGCAATTGTTTCGTCCAGCAACGCGCGGGCTTCCGCCGGTTTTCCGGCTTCGAGCAGGAGTTCCGCCAACTGCACGCGGGCGCGGGCGTAGGTGTTGCCGGCGACGACTTGTTCCCAAACGGCGCGCGCTTCGGTTTTTTCGCCGGCGGCGGTAAGTGCCTCGGCGTAGGCCATCAGCGTGTAGCCGTATTCGTGGCGCGGGTTTCGCGTCGCGACGGCGCGCAACACCGGCAGTGCTTCGGCGATTTTCCCCTGCCGGAGCAACGATTGCCCGAAGTGGCTTTGCGCGTCTTCGTCGTCCGATTCGCGCTCCAATGCCGCGCGATAACAACCTTCGGCCTTAGCGAATTTTCCCTGTTGAAAATAAATGTCGCCGAGTTGCGCGTGGAAAATCGCTTTGTCGAGATTGTGAATTTGCGATTCGAGTTGTTTGATTCGCCTGCGGTCGGCGGCACCCGGCAGCTCGAATCCGTGATTGCCGGCGTTGCTTTGTAAAAAGACGGTCAGGAAATAAAAGACCGTGGAAAATCCGGGAAACACAACGAGGAACACCAGCCAAAGCCACCGGCGGTTCAGCGCGGCGTGAACGATCATCCAGAGGATGCCGATGCCGACGAGCAGCGAAACGCCGTTTGCGAGAAGCGAGAACAGAAAATCAAGCATGGCGCGATAATGTAAGCGCCCGCCGGCAAAGGAAAATTATTTTTTGAAAAGGCGGCGCGCGAAAATCACCGGGCGGCACCGGCTGCGCACCACAAATCTTTCAACAAAACGTCGTCGTCGAGCGTGTGCGTGGCGGCGTCGCCGATTGCGTTCATCACGACAAAACGCAGTGCGCCCAGACGAACTTTTTTGTCGCGCCGCATGGCGTCGAGCAGCGCGTTGACCGGCAAAGGCGCGCGGAGCTTCACCGGCAAATTGTTTTGCAAAAGCAAATTTTCGACTGCGCCGGCATCGGATTCGTTGAGCATCCCGAGCGCAATCGAGAGTCGGGTTGCAAGCGCGAGTCCGACGGCAACGGCCTCGCCGTGCAAATATGCGCCGTAGCCGGCGACATTTTCAATGGCGTGGCCGAACGTGTGCCCGAGATTCAGCAACGCGCGCCCGCCGTCTTTCGCGAGTTCGCGTTCGTCGCCGGCGACGACCCGGGCTTTGATTTCGCAACAACGCCGGATGATTGCCGGCAGTTCCGGATGCTTCGCGTGCAGGTCGCCGAGTGCGGCGAGCTTGTCGAACAGCGCGCGGTCGCCGAGCATTCCGTATTTTATGACCTCGGCCATGCCGGCGGCAAATTCGCGCGCCGGCAGCGTCGCGAGCAAATCGGTGTCGGCGTAAACCGCAATCGGCTGGTGAAACGCGCCGGCGAGATTCTTGCCGGCGGCGAGATTGATGCCTGTTTTTCCGCCGACAGAACTGTCCACCGCCGCCAGAAGCGTGGTCGGCACTTGGATAAAATCGATGCCGCGTTGATAACTCGCGGCGGCAAATCCTGCCAAATCGCCGATGACTCCGCCGCCGAATGCGATGATGACGCCGGTGCGGTCGATGCGCGCGCCGGCAAGGGCCTCCCAGATTTTTTCAAGTTCGCCGGCGCGTTTTGCGCCTTCGCCGTCGCACGAGGCTACGTAAACGCCGCCGCCGGATTTTTTGATTTTGTCGTTAAAATTCGGATACAGTTTTGCGAGCGCCGGCGAGGTTATCGCAAACACCGGGCGTTTTTGCGCGAGCAGTTTTTCGATTTCGCCGGCGACGGCATTCAGCAACCCGGCCCCGATGAAAATCGGGTAGGAGCGCTCTCCGAGTGAAACGATCAGCGAAGTGTCGGTCATGCGTGTGAGAATGTTTGTTTGCGGCGGTTGGCGAAATGTCGGCACGCCGGCGTTACGGCACAAACTTTTTTATATCCGGAAGACGGATACAGCGCGCGCCGGCATCGTTGCGTTCAAAATACGGGTCGGCTTTCGAGACCAAATCAAACGGTTCGTCCGGCAGATTGTCTTCGTCGAATTCCATTTCGTCCAACGGATCCGTGTCGTCGAACACCATCGAAAGCCGGCGTGCTTCCGGCAGAAGCACGCGCGAGGGATTGTCGAGTTTCCCTTTTTTGACGAACTCGAAAACGCACGGATTGCACGCTTCCTTGTAGCCGTCGGTAAAAGCCTTCATCCACGAATTCGGCACGGTTTCGCGGCGGTTCAGCAAGGCGGTGTCGGAAAAGTGCAAACACGCCTTATACCACTCGGCGAGCGCCGGCGTTTTTTCGAGGAGCGCGCAATCGATGACCGTGAGCACGCGCGCGACGCTCCAATTCAGCCGGCGAAGCAGTGCGACGAGAATTTCCATTTGATCGATTTGGCTTTCGCGTCCGTTCGTGAGAATGAAAATGTTTTCCGGCGCGGACTCCGGCGATTCGATCGAGAGGGAGCCTCCGGATACGCCCCAGGGCATGATTTCGACGTTCGGCGGGAAATCGGCGAAATCGCTTTCTTGAAATTCGTCCGTGCGGTAAAGCCGGATTCGTTCTTCGGAATCAAACCCGTTTGAAACCAAATCGAGCAGCACTTCGCGCCGGCCGGCACCGCGCGAGCCGAGCATTATGTAAACGGATTTCTGAGCGTCCATCGGTCAAATTCAGAATTTGAAAATTTCGTTTTGCGCCGCGTGGCGCATGTAATGGTCGAGCAAAACGAGCGCGGACATCGCTTCGACGATGGGCACGGCGCGCGGCAAAACGCACGGGTCGTGCCGGCCGCGGCCGGTGAGTTGCGCCGGATTGCCGGCGAGATCCACCGTTTCCTGCGGGTGCATGACGGTGGCGGTCGGCTTGAAGGCGATACGGAAATAAATTTCTTCGCCGTTGGTGATGCCGCCCTGAACGCCGCCGGAGCGGTTTGTTTTTGTGCGCACTTTGCCGTCGCACGCGCAGAAGGCGTCGTTGTGCGCGGTGCCGCGAAGCAGCGTGCCGGCAAAACCGCTGCCGATTTCAAACCCTTTTGAGGCCGGCAGCGAAAGCATTGCTTTGCCCAAGTCGGCTTCGATACGGTCAAAAACCGGTTCGCCCCGGCCGGCGCTCACGCCTTGTATCCGGCATTTAATTACGCCGCCGACCGAATCGCCGTCGGCGCGTGCTTCACGGATGAGGGTTTCCATTTTTGTCGCGACCGCCGCGTCCGGGCAGCGCACGGCGTTGGAATCGATTTCGCCGCGCGAGTAAAATTTTTCCGATCCCGCCGGCGTTTCCGGCATCTTGATCCCGGCAACACTTTCGACGTAGGCGATGATTTCGACACCGAGACATTCGCGCAAAATTTTTGTCGCGATTGCGCCGGCGGCCACGCGGCCGATTGTTTCGCGCGCCGAGGAGCGCCCGCCGCCTTCCGCTGCACGAATGCCGAATTTGCTTTGGTAAGTGAAATCCGCGTGAGAGGGGCGGAACTTTTCGCGCATTTCGTCGTAAGCCGCCGCGCGTTGGTCTTTGTTGCGAACGAGGAGCGCGATCGGTGTGCCGAGCGTTTTTCCTTCATAAACGCCGGACAAGATTTCGACGGCGTCGGCTTCGTCGCGGGGCGTCGTGATGTCGCTTTGTCCGGGACGCCGGCGGTCGAGTTCGCGTTGAATTTCTTCCGGCGAGAGCGGCAGGCGCGGCGGACAACCGTCAATGACGACGCCGATGCCGGGGCCGTGGCTTTCGCCGAAAGTCGTGATGCGGAAAAGTTGTCCGAAGGAATTACCCATAATCGCAAAAAATCCCAAATCGCGGTCGTGAGCGCAAGCGAGAAGGCCGGGACCGGCGCGCCGGAACCTTTCGCCCGTTTTATTTTCTAAGCGAATGCCGGCGGGACCGAACTCCCGTCGCCGATTTCTCCCTGAATCATTCCATTTTATGAAATCAAAAAACGTTGCTTTCGTTGTCGCCGCTTTGCTTGCGGGTATTTTGTCAACCGCGTGTTCTTCGACGCCGGCGGCTGCGCCGGAAACAAAATCCGGGCTCAGGAGGGAGAATTTTCGCGTGGAAATCGACGGACGGAAGGTTGATTTGTTTGTTTTGAAAAACAATGCCGGTAACGAAGTTTGCATTACGAATTACGGCGCGCGCGTCGTATCGTGGACGGCGCGGGATCGAGACGGGAATTTTGACGACATTGTTCTCGGATTTGACGATCCGCAGGGTTACCGAAAATCCGGCGAGCCGTATTTCGGCGTG